>NZ_JBGLYU010000059.1:0-39104 GCF_047304235.1 Variovorax sp. Varisp36 | reverse complement strand
GTCTGGGGCGCCGGGGTGCAGATCCCGGCTACCGCCACCGTAATGCACTCACCCGCCAAAACAACCCCCTCCCGCCGGGTCCCTGGTGGCCCCCGTCGGTGGTGATTCGATACGCCGGCATATCGCGACCATCATCAACGCCCAGGCTCCACGACCTCGAGTAAAGGGACCTGGACGAGTCAAGGCAAGCAAAGCCGATCGTCGGCGGTGTCCGATGTCCGGTGGCCTTTGTTTTCCCCGAAGAGCTGCGCGGTTGAACGCCGCGCTCTTGGGGCTTCTTCGATATTGCGAGCGTCAACCCGCCGACTGCGATGTTCCCTGTCCACGGCACTTGCGAGGATGCGATATCCCAAAATGCTCTACACATTCTTTTTGATCGACAAGCCTGGTTCGAAGGAGCTACGCCTGCAACTTCGGCCCGCCCACAAAGCATATCTGGCCCAGGTAGCTGACCGGATCGCCTTTGCCGGCCCCCTTCTCACGGACGACGGAACGTCGATGATCGGTAGCTTGCTGTCGATCGAGTTCGCCTCCCGGGACGATGCACTCACATGGCTCAATGACGAGCCGTTCACGCACGCTGGCGTCTATGCATCAAGCAGTATCCATGCCTTCCAGAATCTATGGCCTCAGAAGGCGGGCTTTCCGCCCGCAAAGTAAGCGTCATGGAGAGCAATGTGATCAAACACATCGTCATGTGGAAGCTGCGCGGCGAAACGCCTGAACAGCGTCGGCAAAACGCTGGCCAGCTCGCGGAGAGCTTCCACAGCCTTCGCGGGCGAATACCCGGCCTTCTGCACCTGGAAATTGGAATCGATACAAGCGGCGTGGACTATGCGTGCGACGTCGTGCTGTACAGCGAATTCGCCTCCCAAGCAGACCTGGAGGCCTACGCGAGTCACCCCGAACACCTGCGCGTGAAGCGCGAAGTTGGCAATCTGCGTATCGCGCGGCACCAGGTGGATTACTTCACTACAAGACTCGCGGCATAGGTCCGCGGACCTCGTCTAATTTCGACTGGAAACCCGATGAACATTCTTGGCCTGTCCGGCAGCCTCCGCGCCGGCTCTTACAACACGCTGGCACTCAAAGCAGCTCAGAAACTCGCGCCTTCAGGAATCAGGATCGAGATCGCAAGCATCGGCGATGTTCCCATCTACAACGACGATCAGCGCGTTCAGGGTGAGCCCGCCGCCGTCGCAGCGCTGAAGGAAAAAGTGCGCCGCGCGGATGGACTGCTGATCGCCACACCAGAATACAACTTCTCCATCCCCGGAGTGCTGAAGAACACTCTCGATTGGATGTCGCGCCCGCCGGAGCCCCCCTTCACAGGCAAAGTCGTCGGCATCATCGGCGCGAGCCCCGGGCCAGTCGGGACGGCGCGCGTGCAGTACGACCTGCGCAAGGTCCTGGTGTTCATGGATGCGTTCACGGTGAACAAGCCCGAGGTGTTCATCAATCATTGCGCGGACAAGTTCGATGCGCAAGGACAGTTCACCGATGAGGGTGGCAGCAAGCTCATCATTGATTTGCTGCTTGCCATGCAGGCCCTGAAACAGCGGCTCGGCTAAGCCATGATCGACGATCCAGTACGGCTGCTCTCCATCCTCTGCGGATTGATGTTCATCCCGCACAGCGTTGCGAAGTTCACTGCGCGCCAAGCCGTGGACAAGGTCTTCGAGTCCGCAGGATTGCGCCCAGTCGCCTTCTTCGTCATCGTGTCGCTGATCATTGAAATCATTGCGACTATCGGTCTCGTGTTCAACCTGCTGCAGCCATACACCGCGTGGCTTGGGGCATTGTTCATGCTTTCCGCGGGAGCGGCCTCGTACAAGATCTCGGGCGGGAAATGGAACTGGAGCCTGGGGGGCTGCGAACTGCATGTCTTCTGGGCACTCTGCATGGTGATCGTCGCCATCCATGGCTGATGTGGCGGGCCAATCCGTTCTCCACTTGTCCGTCGCGACGTCAACTGCGCCTTTTACCCGTGCGGCGTTGACCAGGATCTCGTGGGGATCGCCTTCCAATTGAACGGTCGGAGCCGATCTTGTGATCGGCAATCTACAGATCGACGGCGGATCTCAGCTTTTTCAAGCTGATGAAACCGTCGGGTCCGATGTCCTTCCTGGAAATATCAGGGCTGAGGACTTCGACCTGGAAGGAAACGCGCGGTTGACGAGCTGACTCAATTCTTCCGATCTTCGTAAATCTCAATTCCAAGTTCCGTTCTTCTCTAAAGAATGTCGAAATCATAGATTCCGTCTCATGGCGCCAGTTATGGCACATCGCATTCCCATCCAACCATACGATCATGAGGTCAGAATGAGTTCTGCTATCACCCGCCGTACCGCATTTGCATTTGCCGCGGCAACATACTTGGCTGGAGCCGCTGGCGCCCGTGAAAGATCAGCAATTTTCGATCGGGGCGCCGAGCTGATGGCACCGCTGGCACCGCCCCCTCGCAAGCTTCTGATTCGAGGCGCCACGATCATCAGCATGGATGACAAAGTCGGCAATATGCCCAAGGGAGACATCCTGATTGCCGACGGCACCATTGCTGCCATCGGCGTGAACCTTGATGCTGGCGGAGCCGAAGTAATCAACGCCGCGGACATGATCGCCATTCCAGGCATGGTCGATACTCATCGCCATTCCTGGGAAGGCCAACTGCGTCGCATTAACCCCAATGCGGCAACGCTTGAGGACTATAGCAACGCTACCCACCTCTCATTTGCCAAGTACTACCGCCCGCGCGACATCTACGTAGGCAACATGATCACGGCGCTGGGTTGCATCGATGCCGGTATCACTACCGTGGTCGACGATTCGCACAACAGCCGTACGGCCGCGCACTCCGACGCCGCAGTTGACGCACTGCTCGAGTCAGGCATCCGGGCAGTGCACGTCACCGGGGCGCCGGTCGCGGGCGATTGGGATACGGCACATTGGCCGGGCAACCTTGCACGTTTGCATGCCAAGTACCTCGCCAATCGGCCTGCAGGCTTGTTGACACTTGGCGTGATGGACGCCTTTCCAAAGCTTGAAACGGACCAGTGGGCCATTGCACGGGAACTGGGCGCTGTCATCGTGACCGAGTTCATTGGCGCCGACCTGGCAGCCCAACTTCCGGACCTGCACCGCAAGGGGCTGCTACGTAGCGACAACATCTTCAACCACTGCATTGGCCTGCCGGAATCCGCCTGGAAGATCTTGCGCGAAGCAGGTGTGCGCGTCAGCGTGACCCCACGTTCAGATGCCCACTACGGCATCGAGGATGGCATGAATGCGTGGCAGAAGGCGCTCGAGCATGGCATTCGCCCTGGCCTGAGCGTCGATAACGAGACCTCCTACAGCGGTGACATGTTCATGGAGATGCGCGTGGCCTTCTATCTGCGACGGGTGCTGGGACACGGTGGCAATCCCGATGTGGCGGCATCGACAAATGCCTCCCGGTTGCTGCAGGCTGCCACGATCGACGGCGCAGCAACTGCGGGACTGGAAAAGCGCACTGGCAGCCTGACACCGGGCAAGCAGGCCGACGTGGTTCTGATCCGAACGAGGGACCTCAACATCTACCCGGTCAACAACGCGATCGGTACCGTGGTGCACGCGGCTGAGCGCAGCAATGTCGATACCGTCATCATCGGTGGGCGGCTGCGCAAACGTGATGGCGTCGTGCTGGGCGTAGATCGAGCAAAACTGCGCGCCGCGATCGACGAGTCCCGCGCTTATCTGTTCAATGCCGCCGGCTACAAGCCAGATCCGTTTTCGGAATCGTTTATGCCGCTCCGCCGTATGTAAGCAACGCTTGGGGACATCGCAGCGCTGGTGTCCTCCATCGTCGGCTACCGGCGGGCTCTACCTCAAAGTTGAACTCCACGCGTTAGCGCTCCGTCAACTACCAAGTTGGTGCCGGTAATGAAACTCGCCGCCGGACTGGCGAGAAACACCGCCGCATTGGCCATTTCCTGAGGCGTGCCCATCCGCCCTGTTGGATTCAGTGCGAGGGCTTCCGCAAACAGCTTGGGATTGTCAGTCTCGATCTGAGTCCAGACGCCGCCGGGAAAGTATGTGTTTCCCGGTGAGACCGAATTGGCACGGATGCCCTTACCCGCCAGATGAAAAGCCAAGCCTTGTGTGTAGTGCACGATCGCGGCCTTGAACGCGCCGTACGGCCCAGAGGCAAAGTCGATCTCTCGCGCGGAGACGCTGGCGATGGTGACCAAGGCCGCGTGTGCACTCTTTTCCAGCGAAGGCATGGCCGCGTCAACCAAACGGACCGTGCCCATCAAGTCCACCTCGAATCCGTTGCGCCAGGCAGCTTCGTCGTGCGAGATGGCGAGCGCACTGACATTGGCGACGACAATGTCTATGCCGCCAAAATCGGCGTTGATTTCGGCAATCCAAGCTTTGAGTGAGTCGCCATCGCTCACATCCAGTGCGTGGCCCCGAACCTTCGCGCCGCCGGCCGAGAGTTCAGCTTGCACTTGTGCGACTTCGGCGCCATGGCGCGCGCAAAAAGCGACCCTTGCTCCCTCAGCCAGAAGCGTTTCAACGATCGCTCGTCCAATGCCCTTGGTGCCGCCGGTGACAACGGCTTTCAATCCTTGCAATCGCAGGTCCACATCGATCTCCTATGCCTTGAACAGCTGACTCAAGCCAGGTCGGCGAGGTACTTCTTCTCCACGCCGGCGGCCACCGAGTACTTGGGGTCCACAAAGTTGCCCAGGCGAACCTTGCCGCACTGACTGAGCATCATGTAGGCATCCCACTGGTCGTAGCCGTACTCCTGGGCCATCCAGAGCACCAGTTCACGGTAGGCGATGCGGGTAGCGTCCTCGAGCGGCCGGGCACTTCCGATCACCATGATCTTGTCCTCCGTTTCCAGACGGGGCCAATCAATCTCCCAAGCCTTGATGAGGTCTACGTGAATCGTGGTTCGGCTCGCGTACTCCACCGCCGTGCCGCAGACCTCACCGTCGCCTTGGCAGGCGTGCGCATCACCAATGAACAGCCGCGCGCCGGGCGAACGAACCGGCAGGTAGGTGATGCTGCCCGGCCCCATGTCGGGGATGTCCATGTTGCCCCCGTGGTTGTCGGGGGTGAGCGAATTGATGGAGTCGATCTCGGGCGAGAGGCTCAGGGTGCCGATATGCGGCCGGTAAGGCAGCGTGACGCGGCGACTCCAGTAGACGCCGTCTTCATCGAGGTCGATCTTGCGAGTGATCTCCGGCAGCGGATCGTTGAGCAGTGCCGTGAAGTCCGTGGCTGCGAGTCCACCAAAGCGCGGGATCAGGCAACAAGTGCCTCGGGGGTTGGCGCCGCGCGGCAACATCGACTCGATGTAGACCGCCACCACGTCGCCCTTTTCAGCACCCTCGATCATGATCGGGCCACTTTGGGGATTGAGGAACGGCACTCGCAGCTTCTGGCTGGGGAGGTCCTGTTCGGTCTGGATCTTCCCGTCGAACGCATCACGGGTGTCCACGACGATACGGTCACCCGGTGCGACTTGCATCACCGGCTGCGAGTAGGGGCCGATCGTGTAGTGAAAGGTGCCTTGGCGGGCCTCGCTCAACTCATGAGTCCGCCCCACTTCACCGCGGGCGACACCTCGCATGTGCATGATCGATTGTTTGAGCCAGTCCATTGTCTTTTCCTTGCTTTGGTTAGGTTGAAATCAGGGAGAGGTCTGCCGGGCTGGTCAGACCGAAATCAGAGAACGAATGTCGGTGGCCGCCATGTCACGGCCTTCACCACAGGCCGCGACCTGACCTCGCACGAGCACAGTGAAATGGTCAGCCACCGATTCGGCAAAGTCGACGTATTGCTCCACCAGAAGAATCGATAGCTGCCCCTTGAGCGAGGCGATGACGGCCTGGATCTCCTGCACGATGGAGGGCTGGATGCCTTCCGTGGGTTCATCGAGAATCAGCAGCGTTGGCTGGGTCAGCAGCGCCCGCGCAATGGCCAACTGCTGTTGTTGACCGCCCGAGAGATTCCCGGCCAACCGCTGCCCCATGCTCTTGAGCACGGGAAACAGGTTCACGACGTCTTCGTAGGTGTGGCGGGGCCGGCGGTCCGGTCCGGCACCGTCTCCATGCCCTACTGGCCTGCGCCGCCGCTCAGCGGTGATTTCGCCCACGAGCAGGTTTTCACGCACCGTGAGTTCTGGAAACACCTCGCGGCCCTGAGGCACGTAGCCCATGCCTGCCTGCGCGCGGGCTTCGGGTGTCCACGATGCCACCTCCTGACCACCCAACATTACCTGGCCCGAACGAATGGGCAGCAGTCCCATGAGGCAGCGCAAAAGAGTGGTCTTGCCGACGCCGTTTCGCCCGAGCAGCACCGTGCAGCCGCCATCAGCCACCTGCAGGCTCACCTGCCGCAAAACGTGGCTGCTGCCGTAGTACTGGTTCAGTCCTTCAATCTTGAGCATCACCATCACCTTCCCAGATAGACCTGGATGACCTTCGCGTTGGTTCGCACCGCCTGCATCGACCCTTCGCCCAGCAGCCGCCCTTCGTGCAGCACGCTCACCAGATCGGCCACGCGACCGACAAACTCCATGTCGTGTTCGACGACCACGATGGCCCGGGCGGGGGAACGCAGAGAGGCAATCAACTCGACCGTTCGCTCGGATTCCGCCTCGGTCATGCCCGCCACCGGCTCGTCCAGCAACAACACCTTGGGCTCGGCCACAAGCAACATGCCGATCTCCAGCCACTGCTTCTGGCCGTGCGAGAGTTCGGCCGCCTTGCGCTGGCGCTCTTCCTGCAATCCAATGGTCACGAGCACCTCATCGATGCGCTCCCGCTGCACCGCGCTCAGCCGCGACATCACCATCGCGCCCCAGCCCAACCCGCGCCGCACGGCCAGTTCGAGGTTCTGCGCCACCGGCAACGCCTCGAAGACGCTGGGTTTCTGAAATTTGCGTCCGATGCCGCTGCGCGCGATTTCGGCCTCGCCGCGCACGGCCAGATCCAGCGTGCGGTCCAGAAAAACCTCGCCACTGTTGGGTCGTGTCTTGCCGGTGATGACGTCCATCAAGGTGGTCTTGCCAGCGCCATTCGGCCCAATCAGGGCACGTGTTTCGCCGTAACGGATTTCCAGTGTGAGATCGGTGATGGCCGCGAAGCCCCCGAAACGAACGTTCAGCCCGTTGATGTACAAGGCGGTCGTCTGGCTCATGACACAGCCTTCCAGGCACGCAACTGCTGCAAACCGCCCCACAGCCCGTTTTGCAAGGCCACCGTGATGAGCAGCGTGATGCCAGCCAGCACGAAAGGCCAAGCGCTGGGAATCTCGGCGCTCAGCCAGAACTTGAGGCAGCTGAGGATGACCGCCCCGAGCACCGCACCAGCCAGCGTTCCACGCCCCCCGATGGCCACCCACACCGCGATCTCGACCGAGAGCGTGGGCGAGACGATGCCAGGATTGATGATCCCGACCTGAGGCACGTACAGCATGCCGGCCAGTGCGGCCACGGCAGCCGACAGGCACCAAGCGGCGAGCTTGATGCGGTCGGTCCTGAAACCCAGAAAGCGCAACCGCGCCTCATCGTCCCGCACGGCCACCATGGCTTGCCCGAAGCTGGACAGTGCCAGCCGGCGCAACAGAAAGAACACCGCCGCCAGCACGACGGCCGACAAACTGGCCAACGCTACCTGGGTCGATTCGTGGGCCAGGTTGAAGCCCGCCAGCAGCGTGAAGCCCGTCAAGCCGTTGTTGCCACCGAGACCCAGGTCGTTGTTGAACAGCAGAAGCATCAACGCGTACGTCAAAGCCTGGGTGATGATGGAGAAATACACACCGTTGATGCGGGACCGGAACGCTGCTACCCCGACCACGCCACCCACCAGCACCGCCAGCACCAAACCCAACAGCAGGGCCATGGGGAGGTCGGCAAAGGGCTTCAGTGCCGCCGGAAATGTGCTCCATCCCATGAACTGCATGAAGTCAGGCAACACCTTCGTGTCTGCATAGGCCGAGTTGAGAAGGTGGAACCCCATCACGTAGCCGCCGATGCCGAAGAAGATGCCGTGTCCTAGGCTCAGCACGCCCAACAGACCCCACACGAAGTCCAGCGCCAGCGCCAGCAGCGCGAAGCACATGATCTGCCCCACCAGATTCACGACGAACAAGGACAGATGCAGCGGGTGGCCGGGGGAAAAGACCGCGTTGAAGAGCGGCAGCACGAACGCCACGCACACCAGCAGCGCAGGCAAGCCGATGCGGCTGGCTGAGCGAAAAGGGGTTCGAGGGGAAAAGACGGAATTCGGCATGGTTCAACCCCGGGTCTTGAGCGCAAAGAGGCCCTGCGGGCGGCGCTGGATGATCAAAACGATGAGCAGCAGTACGGCCACTTTCGCAGCCACAGCGCCATGGAATGGTTCGATCAACTGGTTGACCTCGCCCAGGATCAGGGAGGACACGGCCGTCCCCACCAAACTCCCTGCCCCACCGAGCACCACCACCATGAAGGCATCGATCACGAAGCCGGTGCCCATGGAGGGATTCACGCTGGCGATCTGGGTAAGCACAACGCCAGCCAAGCCGGCCAGGCCGCTGCCCAGTCCGAACGCCAGGCGGTCGATGGAAGACGCGGGAATGCCCAGTGCCCGTGCAGTATCCCGCCGCTGCGTTGTGGCGCGGATCAACAGACCGAACCGTGTTTGGCGGATCAGTGCGTAGGCAGTCGCAAAAATGACCAGCCCCAGTGCGATGGCGAACACGCGATTCCAAGTGACAAAGAAACCGGGATACAACTGCACCCCTCCCTGCAAGAACGACGGTGTGATGAACTCGACGTTCTGCGAGCCGAAGAGGATCTGTACCAGCTTGATCAAGGCGATGCTGACCGCCCACGTCGCCAACAGCGTCTCCAGCGGCCTTTTGTAGAGGTGTCGGATGATGGTCATCTCGAGCACGATCCCGATCAGCGCACACACGAGGAAAGCAAAGGGAATGGCGAGGAACACATACGCATCGAACCAACCAGGCGCGTGAGCCTGAAGCCATTTTTCGACCACATAGGTGGCATAGGCACCGATCATGATGAATTCGCCGTGCGCGAGGTTGATCACACCGAGCAAACCAAACACGATCGACAGACCCAGTGCGGTGATGAGAAGAACCCCCGCATAGCTCAGGCCGCTGAAGAAGATCGAAGCGGCCTTCCCTACCTCCAGTGCACGATCAATCTGCGACAGTGACTGCGTCAGTGCCGCGCGCTCGCCGGCACTTATATCCGGGCGATCCTCTTGGTACTTTTGCAAGAGAGAGTGTGTGCTCTCGCTGGGCGCCTTACCCATGGCGCGTATGGCTTCGACGCGCACTTCCACTGACCCGCTGGCGAGGCTGCGCTTGGCCAGGGCGAGCTCAAGCGTCGCGATGACTTCAGGGTCCGCAGCCTTGGACAATGCCAGCCGCACGAGGGGCTCGTTGATCTGTGCGTATGCCTGGCTCATGCGCTGGGCCGCCGCTCGGCGAATGAGCACATCGGGACTGAAAAGCTCTATCTCTGCCTGCGACGTTTTCAGCAATCGCGCCAACACCAGCGTAGGCACCATGGGCAATTCATCGACGGCCTCGGTGACGGGTTCGAACGTAGCCGCGTCCACAACGCCGTGGTCCACCTTGAACACCGGGGCACCTTGCGCGCGGCAGATCACCGCCACGGCTTGAAGCCGCTCCAGCAATGTCTTGCCCCAGGCGGCGTCCTCCGAAGAGGTGCCAACCACCGCTTGAACGATGCGATCCAGGGCGCCGCGATACGACCCAGGATCGGTACAGATGGACGCGACGATAGAGCTGCGCTCTTGCGCGGGCATGGCTGCCTGTGCCTGCAGCAATGGTCCGCACAGGCACGCGAGCATCAGATGCTGGAACCAGCGGCGCCAACGCGCTGTTCCGCGCAATGGTTCGAACAAAGACTTCATGAGAGAGCTCCACAGTCAGGAGATCCGACGTGCCGTGCACGTCGGCCGCGCGCAGGCGCGATCACGCCTTGACGAAAGGGCTGTAGGGAATCGGCGCAACGATGTCCTTGGACTTCCAGAGAATGTCGAAGCCTTGCTTGGCGTTGATGGAGCCGATCATGGTGCCGCGCCACAGGTATTGATTGGTCGCATCCATCTTCGCGACGTAACCTGCAGGATCCGCGACCGTCATGCCCGCCATGGCTTTGCGTACGGCCGCGGGCTCGAACGACTTTGCTTTGGTAGCAGCCTGCGCCCATAGCTGGATTCCCATTACCGTGCTCACCATGGGATCGATCACCATGTCAGGGCGGTGCTTGAGTTGTTTGGCCTTGACATAGCTCGCCCAGTCGGACTTGAGCTGGCGATTTGCAGGGGTGTCGATGTTCTGGAAGTAGCACCAGCAACTCAGATGCCCCGTGAGTGGCGCCGTGTCCAGCCCTTCGAGATCGCTGTCCACCACGTCCAGGCCGAGGATCGGGATGTCTGTGGCACGAATGCCCTGGTTGATGGCCTCTTTGAACATCGCGGGAATCGAATCTCCCACCACTGTCAGCACCACGATGGCCTGGCCGCCGGGCTGCGCCGCGAAGGCCTTGATGTCGCGCACGATCGACTGAAAGTTCGAATGGCTGAAGGGAACGTACTGCTCGCGGATAGCACTGTTGGGCACACCCTTGGTCTTGAGGTAACCCTTGAGCATTTTGTTGATGGTGCGCGGCCAAACATAGTCGCTGCCCAACATGAAGAATCGCTTGGCCTCACCGCCTTGGGGGGTCATCAGGTATTCAACTGCAGGAAGCACAGAGCTGCTGGGCGGAGAGTTGAGGTAGACGACGTTCTTGGATTGCTCCTCGCCCTCGAAATGCAGCGGATAGAACAACAGGCTGTCTTGCGCCTCCACTACAGGCAACACCGACTTGCGCGAAACCGAGGTCCAGCAACCGAAGATGGCCGCCACCTTCTCGCTGAGGATCAACTGCTTGCTCATCTGTGCATACATCGGCCAGTCGCTCGCGGGATCCACCACGACACCTTCGACCTTGCGCCCCATCACACCACCTTTGGCGTTGATCTGATCGATCGTCATCAGCGAGATGTCCTTCAGCAACGACTCGTTGTTCGCCATGGCGCCAGATTGAGAGAACAGCAGACCCAGCTTGACGGGACCGCTGCCCGAAGGTGTTGCCGCGAGCGCGGTCTGGGAAAGATTGCCAGCCGACACCGCCACGACACCCGATCCCACTGCAGACAGAAAATTGCGTCTTTTCATTGCTTCACTCCGACTGAAGAAATTCGCGAACAAAAAAAAGAGCCCGCACCCCTCGGAGGGGTCGGGCTCTTTTGCCGTTGTCGCCATGGACGCCTTTGTCCGCAGCAACGTGTCCTGGATGCTTGACGATGGTGCGCATCCCAGAGACTGCTTCCACGATGCAAACGGCGTGCCACCCTTCAACACGGCTGCATGTAAATGGTCCTCACCTTGCGCGTCTGCGTGTTTCTCTCACAGGTGGATCGACGGGAGCCGATGGCTCGCTTCTTGCGCCGAGGTCTGCTCCACAGCGGCATGCACCGCGTCCGCGCACCCACACCGCACCATCGCGGTGCTGCATGGTGAACCAGCACAGCACATTCATACACATGGCACCCATCGAGATCGGCGTTCTTTATTCTTCAACCGGCGTAACGGCAGCTGTCGAGGAAACGCAGCGCAGAGCCGTGTTGATGGCCATCGAGGAAATCAACGACGCCGGCGGCGTGCTCGGCAGAGAGATCGTCCCGGTGTGTGTCGATCCCGCATCCAACCCGCGTCAGTATGGGCAGTTGAGTGAGCAACTCATCATTGAAAGCGGCATTCGTCTGTTCCTGGGTTGCTATATGTCGAGCAGCCGGAAGGCAGTCATTCCGTTGGTGGAACGACACGACGCGCTGCTGTTCTACGGCACTGCCTACGAGGGCTTCGAATTCAGCCGCAATGTCTTCTACGGCGGTGCCGTGCCCAACCAGAACATCTTGCCGCTCGCGGGCTACATGCTTGAACGCCATGGCAGCCGCGTCGCCCTGATCGGATCGGACTACGTCTGCCCCCACGAAGCCAACCGCGTGATGAGCGAACTCATCCACGAGCGCGGCGGCAGCAAGGCCCTGGAAACCTACCTGCCGCTTGATGCCGGTGCGCGTGACTACGAAGCAGCGGCCCAGGCCATCCGGCGCAGCGGTGTCGATTTCATCTACTCGACCGTGGTGGGTGAAGGAATGGCCCGGCTGCACAGAGCACTGGAACGCGCCGGCATCGATCGTCAAAGGGTGCCGGTTGCCAGCCATATGAGTTGCGAGGCCGACGTCCAGGCCATCGGCACCGAACTGGCAGAGGGGCTGATCACCTGCTCGACCTACTTCGAGTCTGTGGACACGGAAGCCAACGGCAAAGCCATCCAGCGTTATCGCCAGCGTTTTGGGGCCGACGCACGCACCAATGCCTCCTGGGAGGCGGCCTACGTGCAAACCCATTTGCTCGTCCGAGCCATAGGCGTAAGCGGCAGCACGGAGCCGGTTCATATCTCGCGCGCCATGGCGGGCCTTGAAATGGATGCGCCTCAAGGGCGCATCTGCGTGGACGGCAACAACCACCACACCCACTTGAACCCTCGTATTGGACGCTGCAATGCCAACGGCAGTTTCGACATCCTGGCGGAAGCGCCCGAACCCGTGATTGCGGACCCTTACGTCATGTCGCATGTCCCCCCCGCTTGGGCAGGCCGTCCGCACCCGCGATACAACGGCACAGGCAAGGTTGCAGTGGGGGCCGCATGACCAGAATCAACGAAAGCCAGGCCATCTTCAAAGACATCCGCCTGCTGCAGCTGCTGGTAATCCACCCCGATGACGCAGACCGGGAGGAACTCACGGCCCAGCTTTCGCGCATTGGGTGTTCGTTCAGCTGCACATGGCCGGCGCTAGACACTCTGCCGCAGGGTACCGACATGGTCCTCATGTCCGTTCACCCCGACACACTGTCGCAGCCCTGCTCATGGCTTGAAAGGCCGAATGCACCTCCCGTCATTCCCATCGTTGCGTTCGAGAATCCCATCACCCTTGCGGCGGTATTGCACTTGAACGCATTCACGACGATTGCTTCGCCCGTGAGGCCAGCCGGGGTGCTGACCGCGCTCGCGCTGACACTGCACCAAAGCAAGCAACGCCGATCAAGGGAGCACTACATACAGCGCCTTGAGCAGAAGGCGGCCCACCAGCAAGTCATTCACAAAGCCACGCGTGCACTCATGGATGCGCGTCGGCTCAGGGAAGACGAAGCCTACGAGGTCCTGCGCGAGCGAGCCATGTTGCAGCGCGAACCGATCGAGAGTGTGGCGCGCCAAGTTCTGAAAGCTACCGAAGCGCTGGGAATGTGATTCTGTAGCGCGCCCCCTCCCCCAAAGACTGCTGGTTCGCCGCCGTTGCCGCACCAACGCCGAGCGCGAAGTTGCCTCGGCCGGCGACCGAAGCGCTTTTCGCCGATTTACTGACCCTGCCAGACCGGCTTGCGCTTCTCCGCAAAAGCCTTGGGGCCTTCAATCCTGTCGGCGCTGGAGTACAGGGCAGCGACCGTCGGCAATTGCTTCTGCATCGGATATGTTCGATCAATTGCCGGAGCCGACAAGCCTGCGTTCACCAGCGCCTTTGATGCGCGTATGGCAAGTGGCGAGGCCCTGAGAATTTCCTCGGCCCAGCGAAGTGCCGCTGGAAGCACTTGGTCCTTGGCAACTACTTCATTGACAAAGCCCAAAGACTTCGCTTCGGCGGCTCCGACGCGTCGGCTCGTCAAGATGATCCCCATCGCTTCCTTGAGTGCAATCTGCTGGGGCAGACGCAAGAGTCCGCCGCAGACTGCAGCCAGCCCCACTTGCGGCTCGGGTAGAGCAAACTCCGCGTGCTCGGCGGCGATGATCAGGTCGCATGCCAAAGCAATCTCGAAGCCCCCGCCTAACGCAACGCCGTTCACGGCTGCGATAACGGGCTTTTCAAGTTGATGCCGAGCAGTCAGACCGCCGAAGCCGCTGGGCGGCCAGGTGTTGTCATTGCCTGCCGCTTGAAACTTCAGGTCATTTCCGGCGCAAAAAGCTTTGTCGCCTTCTCCGGTGATGATCGCCACCCAGGCTGATGAATCTGCAGCAAAACGATCGAATACTTCCTCAAGTTCGAGGCATGCAAGCCGATGCAGTGCGTTCCTCACTTCCTGCCGACAAATCGTGATGACGGTGATGCGCCCACGATGTTCGACGCGGCAGTACTGCAGTTCCTGGATCGAAGACGCGTTCATTCCTTCAACCTCGCCACCTTGGAAAGCGAACGAATGGTCGCTTGGTCGGACTGCAAGCGTTTGAGGAAGTCGGCACCCGTGCTACCAACACCAGTCACACCCAATGCGGCGACCGACTTCGTGAACTCCGGCGTCTTCACCACGTTCATGGAAGCTCGCTCGAGCTTTTCCAAGACTGCCTTTGGCGTTTTGGCGGGCGCTACGATGCCGTACCAGACGTTGAAGTTCATGTTCTTGACGCCGGCCTCGTCGAAGGTCGGTACATCAGGCAGCAGAGGAAAGCGGCTGCTTCCCGTCACTGCCAGGGGACAAATGCGCTTCCCTGTGATGTGGGGCATGGCGACCGGACTGACGAACGTGAACTGCACCTCGCCACCGATGAGGCCCGTGATCGCAGGTGCCTCGCCCTTGTAGGGGACGTGCAACGCTTTGATACCGCTGCTGCGCTTGAACATCTCTCCCACGAGATTGCTTGCGCTTCCATAGCCCACCGACGAATAGTTGAGCGCGTCGGGCTTGGCGCGCGCCATCTCGACCAATTGCGCAACGGTCTTCGGGCCGTTGCGGCACTCAGCGACGAGGAGCCATGGCAGATCGGTCGCGAGACTGACCGTAGCGAAGTCCTTCACCGGATCGAAGCCGGCCTGGTCGTTCAGTACGGGTTCTGCCGCGAGCGAGGATGTGCTGCCGAACAACAACGTATAGCCATCGGCTTCAGCCTTGGCGACGAAACGGGTGCCGATGGCGCCAGAGGCTCCCGCTTTGTTATCGACCACGACTGGCGTCTTGAGCTGCTCCTGCAACCCGCGCGCGACCAGTCGCGCCTGCACATCGGTGCTTCCGCCGGGTGGGAAGGGAACGACGAGAGTGATCGGCTTCGTTGGGTAGTCTTGCGCCGAAGCCGTCAGCGCAAGAGTTCCCAACATCAACGCAAGAATGCTCTGTCGCAGCGAACGTGGTTGTTTTTTGTTGATGGACATGACGTGTCTCCTTTTCGATTTAATTTCAGCCAGCAGGATCAGGGCGATGACCCTGCACAATGTGTATGCATCTAGATCAGGTTGATCGGCCGCTGGCCGCCCGCGACTTGCGAAACTCTGGCCTGACCGCACGGTCTCCTATCACGCCTGCCTCCCGCAGCGCGTCTATTCCGGTTTTTTCGAGACCCAACAGATCGCTCAAAACTTCGTTGTTGAACTGGCCGAGCGTCGGCGCTGGGCGCAATGGAGGAAGCGTTTCCAGGGAATCGCGATAAGGCGGCGAAGGTTGCGGGTGCGGGCCGACCAGTTCCCGGTCGATCCACTGCCAGAAGCCTCTCGCCTTGAGATGAGGGTCGTTCAGCAGTTCCAAGGGCCGTCGGCTCACACCAGCCGGAACACCCGCACGCTGCAGTTCCTCCATCGCGATCTGCGGCGTGCGAGTGGTCGTCCAAGCGGTTATGGCATCGTCGATTCGGGGAAGCGCCCCGCGCCGTCCTGCCGGAGTGGCCAGCGCGCTATCGCTGGCTAGGTCAGGCCTGCCGATCACTTCGCATAGACGCAGCCATTTGGCGTCGTCGGTGACGGCGACCAACAACCACTCGTCCTTGCCCATGCAGCGGTAGAAGCCGTGAGGCGCATGATGAGGGTGGCGTGTGCCCATCCGGGCGGCAACATGGCCATTGGCGGACTGCTCGACGATCCACGGCCCCGCCATGGACATCATGCACTCGACCTGGGAAAGAATGATGCGCTGGCCGCGCCCTGTCCGCTGCTTGTGGTACAGCGCCACCAACATTGCCGACGCCGCATGCAGGCCGCCGATCGGATCTCCATACGCGATGTGCACCATTGAAGGCGGATCTTCCGCGCGCCCAGCCACCGTGGGCAGTCCTGAAGCCTGTTCGAGGGTGGAGCCGTAGGCTCGGCATTCCCGCCATGGACCGTCGGTGCCGAAAGCCGGCATCGACAGCATGATGATCTCAGGGTTGGCCTGCTTCAGGTCTGCGTATTCAAGACCCAGTTTCGAAAGCACGCCAGCGGAATAATTGTCGATAACGACGTCCGCGTCTTTCACGAGCTCCTTCACCAGTCGCCGACCTTCCTCCGTCGTCAGATCGAGTGTGATGCCGCGCTTGCTGCGGCTCAGCACGTTGAAGTAGGGGCTTTTCTCGTACAACCGTTGCTCGAAGACAATCGCACGGTCGTCGACCCCGCGCCACCAGTCGGGGTATTGGCAGGCCTCGACCTTCACGACGTCAGCACCAAGCTCAGCGAAGTGACGTGTGGCGAGTGGCCCAGCCCAGCCCATGGACAGGTCGACAACGCGGATGCCGTTCAGCGGCGCGCTTGGATCGCCGTGATCCAGCGGTACTTCGGCGCGTGATTCTGAAAATTCGCGCCAACGTGCTTCATCTGCGCAAGCCACCGGAACCGATCCCCCATGCAGCGGGGGCGTATCCTGCAACCGCAGCGGAGAAGCAGGCTGCTCGTGTGTGCGGCTACCGTGACGAATAGTCTCGAAAACCTTGCGTCGACGGTGCTCGGGCGTGTCGAGCAATTCCCCAACGCTCGGAACCACCACGAGCGGAAGCATCTTCTGCAACGCCAGAGAAAACCATTCTTCCGCAGTTTTTTCCAGAAAGCGGGAAGCGAAGCGGGCTTCCAGTTCGTCAGCAAATTGCAACCGGCCGGTGCGTTCTACGAAGCGCGCATCGCGCCCCAGATCTTCCACTCCAAGCAGCGAGCAAAAATTTCTCCACTGGACTGGAGTAACGACGGTCACTCCTACCCAGCCACTTTTGCAACGGTAAATGCCAAGTGGAAAATTCGGTGAGAAGCGGTTGACCCCCCAGCGTTCATCCAGGCCGTTTGTCGCCCAACTCAGCGCAACGTTGTAATCCGCCAGCGCAATGGCAGCATCGAACAGCGGCAACTCCAGCCGCCGCCCGCGCCGCGAAGGTGCCTGCACCGACGAAAGCGTGGCAATGAAAGCGGTCAGTCCGCCGACGAGGCCAGCCTGGTAGTCGTACAGCGCGGTAGGCGGGCCTTCCGCGGATCCTACCAATTGGGTGCCGCCGGCGAGCGCGCGGCATACCGCGTCACTGCCGCAAAAATCGCTGTACGGGCCATCGTCTCCAAACCAGCTCATGGCGGCGACCACGAGGCGTGGATTCGACGTTGCAAGAGCTGCGTGGTCGACCCCCAGCTCCAGACGCTCGGCCGGCGAAAGCGAATCGATCAAAACGTCAGCTTCGACCAGCAGGCTGGCAAGGGCTTCGCGGGAGAGAAGTGCACTGCGCTTTCGTGCATTGAGAAACGAGAAGAAAGCGCCTTCGCCAACCCCCTCGCCGATGTCGATCAAAGGTGCAACGCGGCGCGCGGGGTCGCCGGCAGACGGCTCCAGTTTCAGAACGTCAGCGCCAAAGTCGGCAAACATGCGAGCGCAAAGAGCACCGGCAGGAAGATCGCCGATTTCCAGCACTCGCAAACCGGAGAGAGCAGCTCCCGCCGACCTCATGCCTGCAGCTCCATGAGCCGCGCGCGGTCTTGGTGGCCAAACTTTCGTCCCGACTGCGAGCTCAAGGATTCTTCTTGTTTTGCCGCTGCGGAGTGAATGCCGCTGCAAAAAGTGTGTTGAGGGGAAATTGCCTCAAGCGTTGCTTGGGCAAGGGGCGACGTAAGCACAGCCATATTTTTCTTCCAGATATGTCTCGTTGGGCGGGACTTCATCCGGCGGTGCAGAAGCTGGACAACATGAAGATGTAGCCACTTCAATTTCACCGATCGGCATCCCGCCAGAGCGAGCATAAGGAAGCTCGGATCTGCTGTGCACACAACGCGCGCAAGCCTGGGTTGAGCAAAAATGCAAACCAGCAGGGCGAGAATTGCAAAGCTAGTTGCTATCGCCCGGCTTGATCCCACATGCCCTTGTCCCTCTGGCTTCCAATGATTTCCGTAATTTGGCTGGCCACTGCCGATACAGCTCGAGACGGCCCTTTCTTCCTCGATAAAACCATGGAAACGATACGCCGAATTTCAGGCGAAACAATTTTCGCGGCCTGAAGGCGATTTTCCTGAATCTGAGCCCAAACTGCATGAATAGGCAATACCGTATACAAGCCCGAATCCGCTACTCCGTCGCGCATGAGTGGCAGCGAATCAGCTTCAATCACTGCATTGAGGGATATGCGGTTAAGCCGCGAAAGCCTGTCCAGTGCTGCCCTTAAGCCATTCGGAGCACCGGGCAAAATGAAAGGCAATCCGTGCAAAGAAGAAAAAGGGATCGTCGAGGCAGAGGTAAGTCGATCACCCGCCGGACCTATGAGATAGCTATCGATCGTCGCCAAAGCCTGTTCATCTTCCAATGGCTGATCGCCGTAGCGATATAGGATTCCTATGTCAATCCGCGCCCCGGCCAGTAACTCTTCCACCTGGCCGCTGGAACCTTCTTGAACCTTAAGTCGAATAGCAGGATATCGTTCTCGCACACGCTCAAACAGGCGTGTGGCGATAGCGCTTGCAATAGAGGGAAGCAAACCTAGCGTAACTTGCCCTGCTGGCTCGAGGGCATCACCATGGATTTCGGCCTCGAGTTGCTCCGCATCAGAAAGCAGGTCTCTTACGATCGGGAAAATGCGTAATCCTACGTCCGATAGAGCTAAGCCCCGCCCAGTACGATTGAACAGGCGAGCCTTGCAGTCACGCTCCAAAGAGTTGAGGTGGCGACTCAGATGCGATTGGCTTGTATCAAGAAAAATCGCGGCATGCGTCAGACTTCCGAGTTCTGCTATCGCCACAAAGGCACGCCACTTGCGAAGGTCGGATGTAAGATTGAGTTGAATCTGGCTTGGACTTTTTGGATGCATCTGAAATACCTCTGATTTCACAACCTTCCAGCGAAATTGAGCAACCGCGATAAGGCTTTTTCAGTTGGAGCTATGCAAACGAGATCCACTTGCCCATAACTCGACCATTCAAAAAATGGATCGAAGAGATGTTGTACAGCACCAAGCGCACGATGGAGTCGAGGGTGAGCCAGCGCGACTGACCAACATGAGTCATGAAGCGAACAGGGCGTGAATCGCTACCCATACGCACTGAAGGCTGCGGATCGGGCCCAACCATCCGGGCCGCAGGCAAAGACAACGGGGCATCACAAGAAGTTGCGCGACCACGCACCGGGCTCGACCCAATCAGGCACCAGATCCACGCTCCCTGCTGGCCAACTGGCCGGGTTCAGCCCCTCTTGGCTACAGCGTCCATGCAGCCATCGATGCCAAGCCCCACCGCATCGAAGTTCTGCGTGGATGACCGAACTCACGACCGATTGCCGCGGCCCGACGCGAGGTTGGCGCTGATCCACGATGCCACGTCGGTGACCGGGATGGCGCGCTGTTGATTGAACGTCCCGGTCTTGTCCCATGCGACACCGCGCCCTTGAGCAAAGGCCGCACGATACTTGCGCATCATGTTGGTCGGGTCGCGCGCCAGCTCGTCCAGCAGATACTGTTCGCTCCATTCCGAACGGCTGAAGGGGCGGCCGAGGCCCGTCTGCAGCTTGTCGGCGACCTCACCGTAAGTTACGGTGTCGCCGGCCAGGAACACGATCTCGTTCCGGATACGGGGCGTGGTGAAGACGATCTCGGCAGTCAGCGCTCCGATGTCATCGGGAGTGGTCAGCGTCACGGCAGTGTCGAGGCTGCCGATCGCGTGGACCGCGTCGTTCTGCAGGTCGACCACGCCGAATTCCGGCTCGAACAGGTAGCTCATGAACATGCCTGTAGAGATGATGACCCACTCGGTCTGGTGCTGGCTGCGCAGCAACTCGCGCACGTCCAGCTGTGCATCGAAGATGTCCTGCGGACTGCCGCGGCCGATCACGTCGAAATCGACTCCGAACTGCCACGGGAAGTACCTCGGGATTCGCGCCTGCAAGGCGGCCCGCGCCAACTTCATCGGTGTGTCGATTCCGGCCGCATAGCCCGCGCAACCGATGACCGTGTCATATCGCGCGAACACCACGGCGAGTTCGTCGATGGAGCTCTTCACAAGATCGCCTATGACGATCTCGATTCCGAGACCTTTGAGTTCCGCGATGGCTTGCTGCTTATCCGGTGCACTGGACTCCACGGCGCTTGCACGCAGCAGCACGCTGATCTTCGCACCCTCCACGGCTTTCGCCCGTTTCGCAAGGCTGCGCAGCACCGGGAGGCCGAGTTCCCCGGCGCCGAGCACGAGAATGTTTTGGGAGGTCAAGTTAGGATCGGTTTGGTTCATCGTATGGCTTAGTGGCATCAGAAGTTGCGGGCCTTGATCAGACGTCGTTGATTTCGCCGTAGGCATCATGCGGATGCACTTTAAGGAGTGCAGCAGCGCAGAAAAAGGAGCCCGGGAGGTTTTCATCATTCAGGAAACCCGAACAATGGGTTGTGACGCCGCTTGCTTTACCGCTATTGGGACAAGATATGGATCGCGTACAAGCAATGCAGGTTTTCCTTCGCGTGGTCGAAAGCGGGAGTTTTGTGCGCGCAGCGGAAACCCTGGGCTTGCCGCCATCGTCCGTCACAGGCCTCATCAAGAGGCTTGAAAGACATCTGCAGACGCGCCTCCTGAACCGCTCCACCAGAAGCCTCAGCCTGACACCAGAAGGCGAGCGATACTTCTCTCGCTGTCGCGAAATACTCGAGCTGATCGAGGACACCGAATCCAGTTTGCGCCACGACGAGCGCCCGCAAGGGCGACTGCGCGTAGATGTGCCGGGCGGCATTGCACATGCCTTGATCCTGCCGCAGTTGGGTCAATTCCGGCGACAGTACCCGGATATTTACCTGGCTATCGGTGTCAATGATCGCCAAGTGGACTTGATCCAGGAAGGTGTTGACTGCGTAATCCGCACCGGCAGCCTCAATGACTCGGCTTTGGTTGCTCGACGCTTGGGCAATCTGCGCTGGATCACGTGCGCGGCTCCTTCCTATCTGGAAGACAACGGCATCCCGGAAGTGCTGGGAGACTTGCAACGACACCGAGCGGTCCATTACTTCTCCAGCACGACTCGAAGGGGCAGCGAGTTGCATTTCATCGATGAGGGGGTGAGCTTCGACGTCCCAGTCCCCGGTACTGTGGCGGTCAACGAGACTGCGCTGTACATAAAGCTTGGCCTCGCGGGCCTCGGCTTGATCCAGCTACCTGAAATTCTTGTGGCGGACCATCTGCAGTCAGGAGATCTGGTCGAGGTGCTGGCAGGCATGCGGCCCGAGTCTGTGCCGGTATCGCTTCTGTACCCCCATCACACTTTTCTTTCGCCGGCGATGCGAGCGTTCTCTGATTGGGCGACCGAACTGTTTGCCGTGCCCGGGCTGAAGTGAAGCGGACCATCAGCCGGCGCCATGAAGCTCCCCGAACCACGATGATTGCTGTACATCTGAGCGGCGAGATTCCGCTGTAACCAGTCGCCGCACATCTGTGTCACAGAATGGAAATGTCGCCAATCGGAGCGGCCTCCATGCGTTCTGGCTTCCAGTCGATGCGCTGCGCGTGCGGTGGATTGATACCCAGGCGCCGGTGCAGCGGCAACATGGCCGTCACGCACAAGAGGTCAGCGGGCTTGCTTCGAGAGGGAGGGAAAGGAAGGGCAGAAGGCCTTCCTGCCAGGTCAGCCCAGAGTTGCGCCTTGGCTTGCACTGGGCACGTCACTGCCCGGCATGGCGTCGGGCAGCTCGTGCTGGGGTCCTCCGATTTCCGGCTGCAGCCGTTTTGCCGAATGAGACACATGCTCTTCGGACTTGCCGGACACATAGTCACGCCACACCAGCGGCAGGATGCCGCCGTGACGCCAGTAGTCCACGTCCTCTTCAGTGTCGAGACGGATGATGAGCGGGACGGTCGTGGTGGTTCCGTTGATGCGGCGCACGATGGCCTCAATGCGGCCGGAGACCTCGAGGTGCTGAGCGAGCGCTGGTACGTCGATGGTTTCGCTGCCGTCCAGGTTCAACGATTCCGCCGTGGTGCCTGGCTCAAACTGCAGCGGCAGCACGCCCATGCCCACCAGGTTGGTCCTGTGGATGCGCTCGAAGCTCTCGGCAATCACTGCCTTCACTCCAAGCAATGCAACGCCCTTCGCGGCCCAGTCGCGGGACGAGCCGCACCCATAGTTCCTGCCGGCGACAACAGCAAGTGGCACCTCGCGACGCAGATACTCTTTCGCCGCTTCGAAGATCCGCATCTGCTTGCCCTCAGGCATGAGCTTCGTCTCGCCCCCTTCGACGCCAGGAACGATGCGGTTGCGCAAGCGGATGTTTGCGAACGTAGCGCGTACGGCCACGTCATGATTTCCACGGCGCGTCGTGTAGTTGTTGAAATCGCGGCGTTCGACGCCCCTCGACAGGAGGAAGTCGGCGGCGGGCGTCCCGAGGCTGATGGCCCCGGAAGGAGAGATGTGGTCTGTCGTCACTGAATCACCGAGGATGACCAAAGGCCGCATTCCTGTGATGTCCTGAACGGGAGCAGCTTCGCGCGAGAGCCCTTCGAAATAAGGGGGCTGGAGGATGTAGGTGCTGGCGTCATTCCAAGGGAACCGCTCGCTTCGCTCGCCGGCCAGAGCATCCCATGGCTCGCCCCCTTCGAACAGGTCCGAGTATTTCTGGCGGAAGATTTCCGGCTCGTAGGCCCCGTCGACTGCCGCTGCGATCTCGGCTGAAGTGGGCCAGATGTTGCGCAAGTACACAGGTTGACCGTTGCTTCCGGTTCCGATGGGCTCCTTGGTCACATCGACCGACAAGGTGCCGGTAAGCGCATAGACCACCACCAGTGCCGGCGAACCGAGGTAGGCGGCCCGAACATTGGGATGGATACGGCCCTCGAAGTTGCGGTTGCCGGAGAGCACGGCGGTACCGACCAGCTTTTCTGCTTCGATGGCCTCCACCAAGTGCTCCGGAAGTGGACCGGAGCCGCCATTGCAGGTCGTGCAGCCGAAGCCGGCAACATGGAAGCCGAGCGCATCAAGCGACTGCTGCAGCCCGGCTTTTTCAAGCACGGCGGCCGTCACATGGCTGCCTGGCACCAGAGATGTCTTCACCCACGGCTTTGCCTTGAGGCCCAGTGCCACGGCCTTCTTCGCGACGAGGCCTGCGGCCATCATGTTTACGGGGTTGGCTGTGTTCGTGCAGCTGGTGATGGCTGCAATGAGCACGTCGCCATCGTGCAGGGAGAACTGCTCGCCCTTCACGGGGGCGACATGCTCGGGGTCGAGGGGCCGACCGGCAATCTCCTGATAGTGCTTCACGAATGCGCTGGGCACTGTCTCCAGCGGCAGATGGTCCTCGGGGTTCCGGGGGCCGGCCAAGCACGGGCGAATTTCATCGAGGTCGATGGTCACGACGGCGTCGAAAACAGGTGCGGGCGTTTCGGCGCTGCGCCAGAGCTTTTGCGCCTTGGCGTAAGCCTCCACGAGTTCCACCTGCGCGTCCTCGCGCCCCGTCACGCGCAGATAGTCCATCGTGCGCTCGTCAATGGGAAAGTACACGGCAGTCGCTCCGTACTCCGGCGCCATGTTGGCAATCATCCCGCGGTCACCCAGGGACAGGGCCTCCAATCCGTTGCCGAAGAACTCGACGAACTTCCCGACAACTCCGAGTGCGCGCATGCGCTGCGTGATGGCGAGGACCAGGTCGGTGGGAAGAACGCCTTCACGCAGCTTGCCCTTGACCTCGATGCCGACCACTTCTGGAAGCGCCAGAGCGACGGGCTTGCCGACCATGACAGCTTCGGCTTCGATGCCGCCGACGCCCCAGCCCAACACACCGAGGCCGTTGATCATCGGCGTGTGGCTGTCCGTGCCGACGCAGGTGTCAGGAATCGCCAGTTCGCCCTGGCCGTCCTTTTCGGTCCAAACCACCTTGCCGATGTACTCGAGGTGTATCTGGTGCATGATGCCCTTGCCCGGAGGCACGATTCGTACACCTTCGAAGCTGCTGCTGCACCAACGTAGAAAGGCGAACCGCTCGGCATTGCGTTGGTATTCGCGCTCCAGGTTGACTTTGCGCGCAATCGGAGACGCCCAACTGTCCACCTGAAGCGAGTGGTCGATGATGACGTCGACCGGCACCCTGGGGCCAACTTGCGAGGCATCGCCGCCGGCCTCGGCTACTGCGTCGCGCATGCCGGCCATGTCGACCAACATCACTTGCCCAAGGATGTCCTGGCCATACACACGAGTCGGGTAGAAGCTCAAGCCGGCGCCAATCTTGCGACCGAGAAGCGCATCGATTTCGGCTTGGGTGTCCACGCCGCGCGTCGCAGCCTGACGCAGGAGGTTCTCCAGCAGGATACGGAACGAGAAAGGAAGCTGGTCCACGCCGGCCACGTCGGCGATGGAGACATAACGCACCGCCCGGTTTGCCACGGGAAGCTGCTTGATCTGGGGGGTGGCATTCATCTGCTTTTCCTTTGTTGAGGCGAGGGGCGGTGCTGAAGTATTCAAATCAGCCCGACATTGGTCATGACGGTGCGAAGCCGGTTGTGCTCCTCGTCGACAAATTTGGAGAAGTCATCGCCGGTCATGACGCTGGGCGACCAGGCATTGGTCTTCAGCGCTTCTTGCCAGACCTTGGTCTTCGTCGCGGCAATGACGGCGTCGGTCAATTCCTTGCGCTGAGCGGGCGTCAGATTGGCGGCGCCGTAGACCCCGCGCCAGTTCCCGATCTCCATGTTGTAGCCAGCCTCTTTCAACGTCGGTGCATCCACCCCCGGGATACGGGTGGGCGAGCCCACCGCCAGTACGCGGAACTGACCCGACTCGATGTATTTGGCGAGCTCGGCGTAGCCCCCGCCGATGGCGGAAATGTGGCCACCGAGCGTTGCGGAGACCACCTCACCGCCACCGCCGAACGGGATGTAGTTCACCTTGGCGACGGGGACCCCTGCGGCGGCCGCAAGCTCAGCGGTACCGATGTGATCGACTGAACCCTTGGAGCCGCCGCCCCACTTCACCGAGCCGGGGTTCTTCTTGAAGTCCGCCATCAAGTCGGCAAAGGTCTTGTACGGCGAATCCTTGCGAACGGCGATGACGTTGTACTCGGTGAAGAGCCGCGCGATAGGCGTCGCGTTGGCCAGCGTGATTTGCGGCTTGTTCTGCACGATTCCCGTCACCATGATGGCGCCCATCACGCACAGCGCGTTCACGTCGCCCTTTGAACCGTTGGCGAACTGCGCCAAGCCCAGCGTACCGCCGGCGCCGTTCTTGTTGTCATACACGACGCTCTTCGCGGCGCCGGCGTCCTGCAACGCTTTCCCGAGGGTTCGGGCAGTCTGGTCGTAGCCGCCGCCGGGCGAACCTGGCGCCATGAATCGAACAGTCTCCAAGGCTTGAGCCGACAGTACGGTAGCCAGCACGCTAGCCAACGCGGCGCGGCGCAGGATGGACTTGATGGTGCTCACGGAATGTCTCCTTCATTCGGGTTGTGGGGCAGGCGCAATTCCGACGGTTTGCCATTGTCGCCCATTTTGTATTTTCTAATCAATTTCAACAATCATAGTCGAGGGTAAACCCGGGCAGGAGGCAACGGGTTGTTGAGCGCGCGACGGCCACGCGCGAACGCAGCTGCGCCACCAGGGCCTGTCCGGCCTGGCGGTTTACTGGATTTCAGCCCTTAGGCTGCTTCGGAGAAGACGCTGGGGTCCAGCAGCTTGCCGCGCCGCGCACCGTTGAGGTGAGCCCGCATCAAGTTGGCGGCCTGCATGAAGTCCTGGCGTTCGATGGCGTCCAGGATCGCCAGGTGTTCGGACGCTTGAGTGTGTCGTGGGGTGCGCTTTGACGCCTGGCGGTACTCCACCAGCCGGCGCAGTTGGTTGATACGCCGGACCGACTGCAGGACGAACCGGTTGTGCCCCCACTCGGCAATCGTCTCGTGAAAATGGCTGTTCGCCTCGAACAACTCAATGGGGGTCATCGTCTGGAACCCGCCGTCCACGATGCGCTGCTGCTCGCGGCGCAGTTGCTTCAGTTCCGAAGAGACGAACGCAAAGGATGGCCCCAGGATGGCCCCCGGCTCGATGGACTGCCGGAAAAGGTAGCTCTCTTCGTAGGCGTCCGGCGAATCAATCATGGACAGGAACCGCCAGCCGTGCCCCATGCTCTGCTCAATCCAGCCCTCCTCGGAAATCCGAGACAAGACTTTGCGGAGGGTGCTTCGGGCGACGCCATAGCGACGCATCAGGTCAGCCTCGGTCACCTCGTCGGCCAAGCGGTCGGACTGGCGGTCGTTGGCAATGCGCAGGTACAGGGGGTCGTCGGTCGCCAAAAGACTGGCCACCGACCCGTCCCAGTCTTTGGCATCGACGCTGAGAAAGAAGCCCCGATTGGCGTCCTGCTGGAGGACACCCAGTTGGGCCAGGTGACGAAGTGCCGCTTGAATCGGCGACCGTGAGGTGCCGATGTGCTGGGCTAACTGAATCTCAGGGAGATGGTCGCCGGAAACACGGTTGTCCCGGCGCACGAGTGCCACGATTTCCCTGGCGACGCGCTGCTGCAGGGAGGTCAGTTCCGGGGCCGAGGCCGCTTCATTCGCCGAGGACATTCCTTGTAGTCTAGGCCAGCGGACTCCTGAACATCGTGCCGATGGTCAATCAATCTTCATGCCGTATTGCTTAATGAGCCTGGACCAGCGGTCGCCTTCTCGCTGAATCAGCTCGCCAAATTCCTTGGGTCCGGCCGCGACCGGCTCGGTCATCCCAGCCAACAGCTTCTCGACGACCTCTTTCTCTTTGAGCGCTGCAGATGCGGCCACATGGATTCTCTGGATGACAGCGTCCGGCGTGCCCTTTGGAACAGTCAGCCCCATCCAG
This sequence comes from Variovorax sp. Varisp36, assembly GCF_047304235.1. Lineage (NCBI taxonomy): Bacteria > Pseudomonadati > Pseudomonadota > Betaproteobacteria > Burkholderiales > Comamonadaceae > Variovorax > Variovorax sp. Varisp36. The sequence continues at coordinate 11,982 of NZ_JBGLYU010000059.1, read as the reverse complement.
GACGAGAACTCATAGCCGCTGACACCGCTCTCGGCCACGGTGGGGACGTCCGGGAGCGCCTTCGAACGCTTCTTGCCGGTCACTGCCAGCGCCTTGAGCTTGCCTGCCTTGACGTGCGGCAGTGCCGCCAGCGGGAAAGCGACGACCGTGCTGATTTCGCCCCCCAGCAACGCAACGATGGCCGGCGCGCCGCCTTTGTACGGCACATGGGTGATGTCGACCTTGGCCATCGACTTGAGCATCTCGCCCGCCAGATGGTTCGCGCTGCCGTTGCCTGCCGTGCCATACGTGAATTTCCCCGGTTCCTTCTTGGTCAACTCCAGGAATTCCTTCAAGTTGTTCGCCGGGACGGAGGGGTGCGCGACGATGACCAGGTCGATGGAAGTCAGCCAGGTCACCGGGGCAAAGCTGTCGACCTTGTAGCCCGTGCTGGGGTAGAGGTTCGGGTTCAGAGCCATGGTGCCCTGATTCACGAAGGTGACCGTGTAGCCGTCCGGTGCGGCCTTGGCGCCCAGGGCCGTCCCGATGTTTCCTCCTGCGCCGGCCCGGTTGTCAATGATGACTGCCTGGCCCAACACCTCTTGCATCTTCGTCTGGATGCTTCGGCAGACCACGTCGGCGTCGCCCCCGGCTGGCTGCGGAACGATGAGCGTGACGGGTTTGCTGGGGAACTTGTCCTGGGAAAAGCTAAGGCCGGCGAAGCCGAGGGGGAGGACGGCGGCGCCTGCCTGCAGCAGCGCGCGTCGAGAGAGATGGCTCATGGTTTTGTCTCCAAAGAGGTGGAAGGAAAGGCATCACTATTGTTGTTTTGTCGAAAATAATCATATAATGCAATCCAACGGCAGGTCAAACGATGGAGACGTATCCGCATTCCGATTCTTGCGATGTCGCCTTTCGGGCGTACGTCGGTTGTCGGACGACCGCACTTAGACGGGCGCGCGGACGAGGGCTCGAGGTCTTCGATGTTTCGAGCGCAGGGAAATGGACCCATCGGTGGACAGTTCCTGCGGGCCACAACCCCTCCTTTCTCATCATCGACGAGGCACGGGGCGTGCTTCATTGCGTCCACGGGGACGGAAGCGAAGTCAGCAGCTTCAAAATCGACGTCGATGGCCGACTGTTCGGGCTCGGTACACGAGCCACGGGTGGTACGAATCCGGTGCATCTGGCACAGAGCGCCGGCAATCGCTGGGTTCTGGTGGCGAACTACGCCGCCGGTAGCGTCGCGAGCTTGCCGGTTGAGGAGAACGGTTCAATAGGACCGATGGCTCATCTTCTTGAGTTGCCGGCCAAAGCAGGCCCTCACAAGACCCAACAGCAGGGCGCGCATCCGCATCAGATCGTGCTCCACCCCTCCGGTCGCTGGCTCCTGGTCCCAGACAAAGGCGCCGACGCAGTCCACACCCTCGCACTCGACGAGGACACCGGTGCGCTGCAACTCATAGCAACGCTCGAAGTGGCGCCTGGCAGCGGTCCTCGCCATCTGGTGTTTCGGTCTGACGGCGCCGTGGCGTGGGTCGTACTGGAGCTATCGAGCCAAGTGCTGACGGCCCGATTCGACGCGGCTACCGGTCGGTTGGAGCCGGTGCGTCGCACGACGACGGTCCCCGACTCCTTCGTCGGCGAGAACACAGGAGCAGGCATCGTTCTCCCCCGCGACGAATGCCAACTGTTCGTCAGCAACCGCGGGCACGGCAGCGTGGTCTGCTACGAGGTTGACGCGACGGACGGGGCGCTGAGCTCGCCGACCTGGACCAGGGCTCTGGGCGCGGTGCCTCGCTTCATTACACCTCTTCCCGGCACCAACGCACTTTGCGTCGCAAACGAAGACGCCGATTCCATCGTCCGTGTCTCCGGCCCCTCCCAAGTCGAACCGCTGACCTCCACCGGAAGCCCCGTGTGCGTTGCGTTTACTCATTCATCGAAAGAAATTACCTCATGAGCAAGCAGATTGGCATTCGTGCAACCTATATGCGCGGCGGCACAAGCAAGGGCGTCTTCTTCACGCCGGATGACCTCCCGGCGCCCGCTCGCCAGCCTGGCGCGGCGCGCGACGCGCTGATGCTGCGCGTCACGGGAAGTCCCGACCCGTACGGCAAGCAAATCGACGGAATGGGCGGCGCGACCTCGAGCACGAGCAAGGTCGTCATCGTTGGCCCGAGCGCTCGCCCAGACTGCGACGTGGACTACCTGTTTGGCGCGGTTGCCATCGAATCGCCTGTCGTCGACTGGAGCGGCAACTGCGGCAACCTGACCTCTGCGGTCGGACCCTTCGCAATCGAGCGTGGCCTGGTTTCAGCACCAGAGAACGGCATCGCCATCGTGCGCATCTGGCAGGCCAACATCCAGAAGAAAATCATCGCGCACGTCCCCATGTGCGACGGCCAGGTCCAGGAGACCGGCGACTTCGAACTCGACGGAGTGACCTTCCCTGCGGCCGAAATCAAGCTCGAGTTCCTGGAACCCGGCGCGGACGAAGACGGCGAAGGCGGTGCGATGTTTCCCACCGGGAACATGATTGACAAGCTCGACGTGCCCGGAGTGGGCGTCGTCGAGGCCACCCTCATCAATGCAGGCAACCCGACCATCTTCGTCGACGCCGTCACCCTGGGCTTGAGCGGGTCGGAACTGCAGCCTCGCGTCAACACGGATGCCGAACTGCTGGCGAAGGCCGAAGCCATTCGCGCAAATGCGACCGTGGCCATGGGCCTGGCGGCGACGGCAGCCGAGGCCACTGAAAAGCGCCCACACACGCCGAAGCTGGCTTTCGTTGCACGGCCAACCGGATACACGGCATCCAGCGGCAAGGACGTGAGTTCTAGCGACATGGACCTGTGCGCCCGCATCTTCTCGATGGGCAAACTCCACCATGCCATGACCGGCACTGGAGCCGTCGCGATCGCAGTTGCCGCGGCAATCCCGGGCACCTTGGTGTCTCGCGTTCTCGGTGGCGGCCGCCGCGACGAAGTTCGATTCGGCCACCCCTCGGGCACGCTGAAGGTCGGCGCCGATGCCGCGGAGCAGGATGGGACCTGGGCAGTGACCAAGGCCCTCATGAGCCGTAGCGCGCGACGTCTGATGGACGGCCAGGTCTTCGTCAGCGCGGATTGGTCCCCAAAACAATGAGGTCTATCGGTGCACTACTCTGCGCATGACGTCGAAGCACTTGCTCCAACGGGAGTCCTCCGAGCAACCATCAATCTCGGCAATCCCATACTGGCCCGTCAAGACGCAGGCAATGAGCCCACCGGCGTCTCTGTGGACTTGGCTCGTGCGCTCGCTGCACGCTTGGAAGTTCCTCTCGAACTCCTGGTCTTCGATGGCGCGGGCAAGGCTGTCGATGCTGTAGCCAACGCGAGAGCCGACGTCGGGTTCTTTGCCATCGACCCATTGCGCTCCCAAGGAGTTCAGTTCACTGCGCCCTACGTTCTCATCGAGGGTTGCTATCTCGTCCGCAATGAATCATCGTTTCGGACGCATCAGGACATCGAGCAACCGGGCGTAAGCGTCGTTGTCGGCAAAGGCAGCGCCTATGACCTGTACCTGACCCGTACCCTCCAGAAGGCGGAACTGATTCGAAGCCCGACGTCTCCTGGCGTCGTGGATATGTTCATCGAAGGAGGCCACGCTGTAGCGGCGGGCGTCAAGCAGCAGCTTGAATACGATGCACATCGCATCGAAGGCCTGCGCCTTCTGCCCGAGCGCTTCATGATCATTCAGCAAGCCATGGGCCTTCCCTCTGCGCGAGGCGCGCTGGCGGCGTCGCTGCTTCATCAATTTGTCGAGAGCTGCAAGGCATCCGGGTTCGTACACGAAGCACTTCGACGGAATGGCATTGATGGAGCAACCGTCGCGCCGAAAGGCATTGAGTCAGCACCCACGTGACGGCTTGGCGCCCATTGCGGACTTTACGACCATGCAAGTAGTGGTCGCTCCGATACGCCAAGAGGAAGCTGTCTGACAGCAGCCTCGACCCCGAAACCGCTACTTGAGACCGACGGAAGTCTTCCAACTTCCGACTCGACCTCAAAAGATACGCAGCTGCGATTCCCTTCGCGGTGATTCCGCGCTTCATACGTCCGTACGCGAGTTCATTCGCGCTAGAGCCCCTCTGCACTCTCAATCATTCCGAAAATGAAATTCAGCCGCTCATTTTCAGAGGCAATCCGACGCGCGATTTCTTCATCTTGTGGGCCACACTAGGCACCCGATGGAGGTTCCCTCCAGCCAGTCCGGTTCGATTTAAGGATCGGCTCTTTCCTCGGACAAGCAGGCGCCGACGCGAGTCGCGTCTTGCCCGAACGTGGGAGTGAACTCCGCAACCTGATCGAGCTGCGAGCTGGCGATGCGACTCGACGCATGCAGTGCGGCAGCCATGTGCTGCCGTGCGGGCTCGCGTGCGCGTGCTGCATGGCGATGTGTTGCTCGTGCCTGTCGAACATGCGCGGACAAGGCAGCGAGCGATGACATTCCGTGGCGTTGCCGCGCATCGGATGTGACAACGAATGTCAGTTCCTGTCGTTACACGTCGCTCGCGATGCGTGCAATGTATCCATCGGTTTTACCGATTTCATCGCATGGAGCAATCGGGACGCATGGCACGCAGCTTGCGGAATCACTTCATTACATATTCACGAGAAATGACACACTCATGAGCGATGAGAAGAACGCCAACCTGCTGGATCGACGCACTTTCTTCCTCGGGACCGCAGGCGCCTTGGCACTGGGCACGACAGCCTGCGGTGGAGGAAGCGGGGGCAGCAGTTTCTCGCCCATAGGTGGGGCGGCCGCGCAGCAGACACCTGCTGCGGTCGCCGGTGTCGATTCCCCCACTACCCCCGAAATCCCTGCGGCCGAGCCGACCACCCCCGAGCCCGCAGTACGCAAGATCGTGCACCCCGGTCTGCTCGTCACGGAGGAAGATCTGCAGCGCATCCGCGACAAGCTGGCCGCCAAGGCGGAGCCCTGGGTGGGCGGCTTGAACATGATGCTCAAGACGAACAACACCAACCTCGATGCGAAGCCGCGTCCCCTGGCGTTGGTGACGCGCGGCGTCGAGGGCGAGAACTACTGGCAGATGGTCGGCGACATGGTGCGTGCCCTTCATCTCGCATTGCGCTGGAAGATCTCGAACGACGAGAGCTACGCTAAGAAGGCGGTGGAGTTCCTCAATGCGTGGTCGTCGACCTTGACCGAGCTGGGCGGCAACTCGAACGTCTTCCTCGCTTCGGGCCTCTACGGCAACCAGTGGGCCAACGCCGCGGAACTGATGCGGACCTACTCCGGCTGGGCGAAGGAAGACGTCGCGCGCTTCCAGGCCATGCTGCTGAACGTGTTCTACCCGAAGGCCCACGACTTCCTGGTCAACCACAACGGCACGGAGACCAGAAAGGTCACCCACTACTGGGCGAACTGGGACCTTGCCAACATCTGCGCCGTCTACGCGATCGGCGTGTTCTGCGACCGGAGCGACCTGATCGCCGAGGCGAGCAACTACTACAAGAGCGGCCGCGGCTGCGGCGCGAGCGCCAACAACGTCTATCACGTGCATCCAGGCTATCTGGGGCAATGGCAGGAGAGCCATCGCGACCAGGGCCACTCGACCCTCGGCATCTCGTTGGCCGGCATGTTGTGTCAAATGGCCTGGAACCAGGGCGAGGACCTCTTCGGCTACTGGAACAACCGGCTGCTGGCCGGTGCGGAGTACGTGGCCAAGACGAACCTCGCGGATGCCAACGGCAACGCGCTGTACACGATGCCGTTCGCCCCCTACGACGGCGTCCACGGAGTGGGGACCGCTGCGGCGGGCACGAACAGCCTGCGGCCCAACTGGGACCTCATCTACAGCCACTATGTGAGCCGCAAGGGACTCTCGGCCCCCTGGACCAAGGCAATGCTCGACAAGATCCGGCCCGAGCGCGTCGACGGCGGCGACCAGCCGGGCATCGGCACGCTGCTCTATGCGCGCGATCCGGTCCCCGCCGCCCCACCGAGCGGCCTGAGCGCTTTCCTGAGCGACGCGAAGGTGCAGCTGTCGTGGTGGGGCACCGCAGGCGCTTCTCAGTACCTCGTGCAGCGCGCGGCTTCGCCGAACGGTCCTTTCATGACCCTCGCGCCTGTCACCGAACCGCGCACCTACACCGACGATCCCGGCCAGGGCACCTGGTACTACCGGATCGACGCGGTTACCGACGCCGGAGAGATGACCGGTGCGGATACCTTGCGCGTGGCGGTCCCCGGCGAACTGTGGCTGCACCTGCCGCTCAGCGGCGATGCCAACGATGCCAGCGGCCGCGGCCTGCATGCGCAACTGAAGGGCGGCACGAGCTGGGGCGAAGGACGCAACGGCGGAAGCGCCGTGCAGCTCGACGGCCGCAGCGGTCACGTACAGCTGCCGGACGGGGCCGTGTCGGGCCTGGGTGATTTCACGATCGCGGTGTGGGTCTATTGGGATACGGCCTCGGTCATCGCGCGCGTTTTCGACTTCGGTTCCAACGACGTGGCCTACATGATCCTGATCCTGCGCGACCAGAACAAACAGCTGCGCTTTTCAGCCTCGCGCAATCAGTTCTGGAAGGAAGAGTCGGTAGCCGGCGGCGAGACGCCCACCGGACGCTGGGTGCACCTGGCGGTCACGCTGTCGGGCACCACAGGCACGCTCTACATGGACGGCGCGCAGATCGCCACCGCGGACGGCATCTGGATCAATCCTTTCCAGCTGGGCAACACCACCCGTACCTGGCTGGGCCGCTCCCAGTACGGTAGCGATCCGTACTTCAAGGGCCGCATGCAGGACTTCCGCATCTACAGCGGCGCGCAGGACGCGAGCTTCATCGCGGACCTCGCCCGCTGAGCGCCATCGGGCAGCGGCGCTGCCCGGACCACCCTGAACCCGAACCGGCGCGCGCATGCACGGGCGCGCCGGGGCTTTCTTGACTTCGACCCTTCGGATTTCTCTCATGGACATTCTTTCTCGACGATGCGCTTCCGCGTTGATGGCCTCGCTGCTGCTCTTCGGCTGTGGCGGAGGCGGTGGCGGCGGTGGAGGGGCCGGCATTCCGCTGGTTGGCAGCCCGACGGGCCAGGCCGGCAGCGGCGGACAGAACAACGGTGGCCAGGTGGCCGGCAACACCTCCGGCAGCGGCACTCAGGGCACCCAGGGTGGCAATGGAGGCTCGAGCGGCGGCTCCGCGCCTGTGCCGGCCACCGTCGCCATGGCCAACAAGCTCGGCAAACCCTCCCGTGTGCTGTTCGGCCTAGGCGCTACGAACATCGATGACATGAAGAGCCAGGACATCCACCCCGACATCGTGGAGCACTACCTCGTGGGCGTCGGCTCGGGCGCGTGGCCCACCTGGAACAGCCCCGATGGAGCCTATGTCACCTTCTCCGCCCAGGCTGCCGATGCCTATGGTGCGGTGCCCATGTTCACGCTCTACCAGATGACGGCGAACGGCGAGGGCAACCTTAGCGGCATCAGCGATGCGACCTTCATGAACAAGTACTGGGGCCAGGTCCGCCTGATGTACCAGCGCATCGCGGAATGGGGCAAGCCTGCCCTCGTCAACGTGGAGCCGGACTTCTGGGGCTTCGCCGCGTCGCAGGCGCCCGGCCGCGACCTGACGAAGATGGCCGCCGCCGTGAGCGGCCAACCGGAATGCGCCACGTTGCCCGACACCGTCGCGGGCCTCGGCCAGTGCTTCGTGCAGATGGGCCGCAAGGTCGCGCCCAAGGCGCTGATCGGGTTTCCGCCCGCTTTCTGGAGCGGCACTCCCGTCGAGATCGCCGCGATGATGCGGGCTGTCGGCGCGAACCAGGCCGACTTCATCGTCGCCCAGACCAGCGACCGCGACGCGGGCTGCCGGGAGGCGGCATCGAGGCCCGCGGAATGCCAGAACGGAAGTGCCCCGTTCTACTGGGACGCGAGCAACCAGACCAGCCCGAACTTCCACGACAACCAGAAGCAATATTCGGACTACCGCACGGCGCTGGGCAACGGCCTGCCGATCCTGTGGTGGCAGACGCCCATGGGCGTGCCTTCCGATACACCCGGCGGCACCGACCAGCACTACCGCGACAACCACGTCGACTACATGCTGACCAACACCCAGGAATACGGCGACATGCACACCATCGGGATCGTCTTCAGCGCGGGCGGCAGCCACCAGACCTCGATCAGCACAGACGGCGGCCAGTTCGCGCGCCTCTCGGCGCAATACCTCGCGCGAGGCGGCGCTGCGTTGAAGTAGCCGGTTGCTGCCGCTCAATCGCGCCGAGGCGCCGCCATCGACGGGGATGACCGCCCCCTGTCATGTAGCTCGAAGCAGGCGAGGCCAGCAGCAGGGCCAGTCCCTTGATCTCGTCGACCTGGGCCAGGCAAGTCTTGAGCAGCGAGTGCACAGCCGCAGCAAACTCCCTTGTGGAAGGCCAAGGATAGGAGATCGTTGCACGCAGAGAGATCGGTGGCGGGGCTTCCATGTGTTCTGCTCCGCGATGAATCATCCGTTCCGACACGCTTCTTCGTCCCTTGCCGATCTCCATGATGCGGCGATGGCGTCGGATCATGCATGTCAATTTTCTTCAAGACAGGCGTTTCCTGCGCTGCAAGAATGGCTTCATGCGAGAAGACGGACACCGTGAAGAAGCACCCGGGCCTGATGGCCCCCGATCCCGCAACGCGCTGCGGGACGACGCACGCTTCTTCACCTCGGGGTGCATGACAGGCGAGGAACGGGTGGATTGCCTGACCGCAACCTTCAGGAAGCACCGCTATGCCCTGCATGCGCACGAGACTTTCGTGATCGGAGCGATCACCTCGGGCTGCGGCACCTTGTGGCTTCAAGGTACGCGGCATCGCGCCAGCCCGGGAGACCTGACGCTGCTCAACCCGGAAGACGTGCACGACGGGACGCCCCATGACGACACGGGCTACAGCTACCGGGTGACCTACCCTTCCGCGCCGCTCGTTCGGCGCCTGGCGGCCGAGATCACCGGCCATGAAGTCCAGCCGCATTTCCGGTGCCGGGTGATCCGGGACCCCGCCGCGGCCACTCGCCTGGTGGCCGCGCACCTGGCACTGGAGACCTCCGGCTGGTCGCTGGGCACGGAGGAAGCGCTGCTGCTGGCCTATACCTGCTGCCTCGAGCGACACGCCGAGGGCTTCCGCCCCGAGGCCCCGCGAGGCCGGGAGCAGCAGCGAGTGTCCAGGGTCAAGTCGATGCTGGAAGATCAAGCCACGTCGAGCGACGTGTGCCTGGCCGACCTCGCCGGCGAAGTCGGCGTGAGCCGGTTTCACCTGATCCGCATGTTCCGCAATGAAGCGGGGACCACACCGCACGCCTATCTGGTCGGCCGCCGCATCGAGGCGGCAAAGCGCCGCCTGCGCCGGGGAGAAGCGCCGGTCGCCGTGGCGTCGGCAACCGGCTTTGCGGACCAGGCCCACCTGACACGCGTCTTCAAGGCCAGGGTCGGCGTGACACCTGGTGCCTACAGGGACGGGGTGTCGAAATGAGGCCGCGTGAAGGCCCCGCCTCATCCGCGGCTCCACCGGATCGCCGACCCTCCTCGCTCGCCACAGCCGCCGAAGGCGCAAGGGACATCCTGCCTGCGGTGATGGTCGCGGTTCCGATCGGCCTGCTGCTCGGAGCCCTGTGCAGGTCCAAGGGCATCCAGGCCGCGGAGGCCGGATGGATGTCCCTGCTCGTCAACGCGGGCGCATCGCAGTTCGCGGCGGTCCAGCTGTGGGCGAACGACGGGCCGCGGCTCGGGCCGATCCTGCTGTCCACCTTGCTGATCAATGTGCGCCACGCGCTGATGAGCCTGACCCTCGTTCCGAAGCTCGCGAAAGCCGGCATGACGCGCCTGCGCATGTGCGTGGCGCTGGCCTTCCTCACCGATCCGACATGGGGATTCGCGGAGCAGCGTGCGCGCGCGGGCCTGCCGGTCACCTGGTCCTACTGGATGGGCCTGGCGCTCGTCTTCTCGGCCGCGTGGGCTGGTGCGACCATGGCCGGCGCGTGGCTGGGTGCCTATCTCGGCGATCCCCGGCGGATCGGCGCGGACTTCGCGCTGGCGGCCTTGTTCATCGGCATGACGGCCAGGTTCTGGATGGGGTGGCGGCGCACCGGTTTTGCCATCGCCGCCAGCGGCCTGTCGTCGGCGGCCGTGTTCCACACCCTGGGTGCGCCGTGGCACGTGATGGCCGGCGCCATGGCCGGCATCGCGGTGGCCTACTTCGCGGCGCGGCCGGAGCAAGCACAGGAGCCGCAGCCCGCATGACGTTCCACGCGACAACCCTCGAGGCGATCGCGGCGATGGCCGTCGTCACCTATCTCACCCGGGTCGCCGGCATGCTGTTGGTGCGCGGGGATCGGTTCGCCGTCCGCGGCCGCGCGAAAGCAGCCCTGGATGCCATACCGCCCGTCATGTTCGTCACGATCATCGCGCCGACCCTGCTGGTCACCGGCTGGCCGGAAACGCTGGCGGGCCTGCTGGCGGCGGTGGCCTCGGTCCGCCTTCCGCTTCTCGGAACGATCCTGGTGGGCGTCGTTGCGGTGGCCGTGCTGCGTCTTGGCCTCGGCATGGCAGGTGCGCCATGAGTGTCCGCGAGTACGGCAACAACGGCTCGGATCGGCTTCCCGGTTCCTCGATACCCTGGATGCGATGAGCCCGGCCATACATTCCTTTCTGACGTCGAGCGATGCGATCTTCGAAGTGCACGACCACGACGCCGTGGTGAGCTTCGCTGAAGCGCAGCGCTTGCTTCCCTTCGATCCCGACGCAATGGTCAAGAGCCTGGCCTTCCGCCTGCCGGGCGATCGCTACGCGATTGCCGCCATGCGAGCGGCCGAGCGCGCGGACTACAAGAAGATCGCCGATGCACTTGGCGTGAGGAGAGCGGATCTCCACATGGCAACGGACATGGAACTGGCACAGTTCCTCGCGATGGTCCCGGGAGGCGTCGTTCCCTTGCCGATCAACGGGGCACGGGTAGTCGTCGATTCGGGAGTGACGGCAATGGAAACGATCTATTGCGGCACGGGGCGGAATGATTCGACCCTGCAGATTCGCAGTGCCGAACTTGTCCGGGTAAGTCGCTGTGCGCTGCACGACCTCGTCAAGCGGTGAGCGATGTCGGCGATCGTTCGTGACATGACTGGGTGTCCCAGAGAGACCTCCTCGTGCTGATGGGGGTGCGGACAAAAACGGTTCAGTTCCCGAGATGCCGACGCGCTCGCCGGGCAGCGACTGCAGCGCGGGCGCCGGCTCCGACGCATCTCCGGATACCGATGCCGGCATCACGGCAGGTCGCAGCAATGCAAGAAGCTTGGAAACCCAGGGCTTCATGAATACGCCTTCAGGTGGGGCCCGCCTCTTGGCGGCGGGCTGGTCGAGTGGCGATGGACTGTAGGAATACGCCGTCACGCGGTCCAATAAAGGAGTGCGCGAGGCATTGACGGCCCGTTTCTTTGTTCCATGAATTGCATCAATAGCCTCAAATAATGCAATTCACTTGGCGTTCGATGCGCCGCACACTCCGTTCCCAGTCCTGCTGCCGCTGGGTGCAGCAAACCAAGGAGACACGAGAGTGGACGTACATCCGGATCAGTTGCAGTCATGGATCGGGCGCAGCGAGCGCCTCGAGGACACCATCCATCCCACGCCCGTGGCGGCCTTGACGGCGACGCTCGACCACCCGGCCGCGCCGGTGCCGACCGGCACGGCGCTTCCGCCCCTGTGGCACTGGCTCTACTTCCTGCCCATGCACCGCCAAAGCGAGATCGGCGCCGACGGCCACGCCAAGCGCGGCGGGTTCCTGCCGCCGGTGCCGCTGCCCCGCCGCATGTGGGCCGGCAGCCAGTTCGAGTTCCGCGCGCCGATCCGCGTGGGCGACCAGGTCACGCGAACCTCGACCATCGACGACGTCACGCTGAAGGAAGGCCGCACCGGCAAGCTCGTGTTCGTCAAGGTGCGGCACGAGAT
>NZ_JBGLYU010000058.1:0-39821 GCF_047304235.1 Variovorax sp. Varisp36 | reverse complement strand
GGGGTTTCGGGGGGGGGGGCCCGGCGCCACGGTGCGCCGGGCCATTTTTTCCCGGACTTCCCGGTCACTGATCAATCAATCAGTCGAGGCGGCGGACCACGTCCATCGCCTCTTCGATGCGGTCGACGGCGTGGATCGTCAGCCCTTCGATTTCCTTCGCGCCCTTGCGGGGCGCGTTGGCCTTTGGAACCACCGCCACGCTGAAGCCCAGCTTGGCAGCCTCGCGCAGGCGCTCCTGCCCGCGCGGCGCCGGCCGCACCTCGCCGGCCAGGCCCACCTCACCGAACGCGATGAAGCCCTTGGGCAGCGGTTTGCCGCGCAGGCTCGAGGTGATGGCCAGCATCACGGCGAGGTCGGCCGCGGGCTCGCTGATGCGCACGCCGCCCACCGCGTTGACGAACACGTCCTGGTCCATGCAGGCCACGCCCGCATGGCGGTGCAGCACCGCCAGCAGCATCGCGAGGCGGTCGCGGTCCAGGCCCACCGACAGGCGGCGCGGGCTCGGACCGCCGTTGTCGACCAGCGCCTGGATTTCCACCAGCATCGGCCGCGTGCCTTCGAGCGTCACCAGCACCACGCTGCCGGGCACCGGCTCGGCATGCTGGCTCAGGAAGATGGCGCTCGGATTGGTCACGCCCTTGAGGCCGCGCTCGGTCATGGCGAACACGCCGATCTCGTTGACCGCGCCGAAGCGGTTCTTGATGGCGCGCACGAGGCGGAAGCTCGAATGCGTGTCGCCCTCGAAGTACAGCACCGTGTCGACCATGTGTTCGAGCACGCGTGGGCCGGCCAGTGCGCCTTCCTTGGTGACGTGGCCCACCAGCACCACGGCCGTGCCGCCGGTCTTGGCGAAGCGCGTCAAGTGCGCCGCGCATTCGCGCACCTGCGCGACGGAACCGGGGGCTGACGTGAGCTGGTCCGAATAGACAGTCTGGATCGAATCGATCACCGCGATGGCCGGACGCGTGGCGTCTAGCGTGGCGATGATCTTCTCCAGCTGGATCTCGGCCAACACCTGCACCTGAGAGTGATCGAGCCCGAGCCGTTTGGATCGCAGCGCCACCTGCGCCCCGCTTTCTTCACCGGTGACATACAGCGCGTTCTGCCCCGCGCGCTGCAGCGCATCGACCGCCTGCAGCAGCAGCGTCGACTTGCCGATGCCCGGGTCGCCGCCGATCAGCGTGACGCCGCCCGAGACGATGCCGCCGCCCAGCACGCGGTCGAGCTCGTCAATGCCTGTGGGCGTGCGCGCGACGTCGGTCGCTTCTATTTCCGACAGCGTGGCGAGCTCCGACGCGCCCGCGAGCGATGCGAACTGCGTACCGAAGCGGTTGTTGGCCGGGCCGCTGCCCGCGCCCGCGACTTGCTCGATCAATGTGTTCCAGGCGCCGCAGCTCGGGCATTTGCCGAGCCATTTGGGGCTGGTGCCGCCGCATTCACTGCAGACGAAAAGTGTTTTGTCCTTGGCCATGCGGCGAGTTTAGGTGTCCGCACAAACCCTGATGACTGACAGCTAGGAAAGCTTTGGCGAATCATTTAACATGTTAAGTAATTTCAAAGAGAGACGCGTCTTGAGCACGACATTCACGCACCGCAATTTGCCGCGCCTGCTGCTGCAGGCCCGCGAAGCCGTGATGGCCCACACCCGGCCCAGCCTGCGCGAGCACGCGCTGTCCGACCAGCAATGGCGCGTGCTGCGCGTGCTGGGCGAACACGGTGCGGTCGACACCGGCCGCGTGGCGCGCGAAGCTTTCATCCTCGGGCCCAGCCTCACCGGCGTGCTTGCACGCATGGAGCGCGACAACCTCATCACCCGCGCGCGCGACCCTGCCGACCAGCGCCGCACCGTGGTCGAGGCCACGCCGCACGGCATGAAGCTGGTGAAGCGGCTGGGCACCAGCATCGAGGCGCATTACGACTGGATGGAAAAGTCGCTCGGCAAGGCCAAGCTCGCGCAGCTCTACGGGCTGCTCGACGAACTCATCGCACTGGAGCAACCTTCATGAGCAGCGCCCCCCATTTCCTGCCCACCGGCACGGTGTACGGCACCCTGCTGAACTTCCGCGCCGAAGTGGTGGCGCTCGCAGCGCAGATGACGCAGCCGCCCTACAAGGCACCGCCGAAGGCGCCCGTGCTCTATGTGAAGACGGCCAACACCTGGAGCCCGCACGGCAGCGCCATTGCAGTGCCGGCGACCGTGCCCGAGGTGGAAATCGGCGCAAGCATCGGCATGGTGATCGGCGCCGAAGGCGATGTCGAGGGCTTCGTGCTGATGAACGATCTGTCGATTCCCCATGCGAGCTTCTTCCGCCCGCCGGTGAAGTTCAAGTGCGTCGACGGCTTCCTCGGCATCGGCCCCGTGCTGCGCGACGCACAGGAGGTGGCCGACCCCGCGAACTTCCTCGTCGAGGTGCGCATCGACGGCGAGCTGAAGCAATCCATCGTCTTCTCGCAGCTCGTGCGCCCGGCGCAGCAACTGCTTGCCGATGTCGGCGAGTTCATGACGTTGGCGCACGGCGACGTCCTGATGCTCGGCTGCGACCTTGGCCGTCCGCTGGCCCGCGCGGGCCAGCGCATCGACATCTCGGCGCCGGGCTTCGAGACCCTGAGCAACACGCTGGTGAAGGAGGCCGCATGAAGCACGCACGCGTCATCTTCGAAGGCCGCGAGCATTCCGGCACGAGCCATGAGTTCAATGGGCAGCAAGACGCCGCCGTGCGCCTGGACGACGGCCGCATCGTGCCGCAGGAGCAGCTCGTCTGGCTGCCGCCGCTCGCGCCCACGGCGCGGCCGCGCACCATCCTCGCGCTCGGCCTCAACTACGCCGACCACGCGAAGGAGCTCGAGTTCAAGGCACCCGAGGAACCGCTGGTGTTCGTCAAGGGCCAGAGCACGCTCATCGGCCACCGCCAGCTCACGCACCGTCCGGCCGGCGTGCAGTTCATGCACTATGAATGCGAGCTCGCCATCGTGGTCGGCAAGACCGCGAAGAACGTGAAGCGCGATGACGCGTATGACTTCATCGGCGGCTACACGGTGGCCAACGATTACGCGATCCGCGACTACCTCGAGAACTGGTACCGCCCCAACCTGCGCGTGAAGAACCGCGACACCTGCACGCCGCTGGGTCCGTGGTTCGTCGATGCGGCCGACGTGCCCGACCCCATGGCTCTTGCATTGCGCACCACGGTCAACGGCACGGTCACGCAGCAAGGCAACACGCGCGACATGATCTTCGACGCGCCCTTCCTCATCGCGTACTTCAGCCGCTTCATGACGCTGTCGCCGGGCGACCTGATCCTCACGGGCACGCCCGACGGCGTGGTCGATTGCAAGCCGGGCGATGTGGTCGTGACCGAGATCGAGCACATCGGCGCGCTGGTCAACACCATCGACGCGGCCTGAACCCTTTTTCCTGTCACACATCAACAAGCGGAGACAAACGCAATGAACGCCGGAAAGAAAACGCTCGCCCTCGCCGCCGCCCTCGTGGCCGTGAGCGCCTCGATGTTCGCGCTCGACGCGCCCGCGCAGACTGCGGCCTTCCCCACCAAGCCCGTGCGCTGGGTGGTGGGCTACCCGGCGGGCGGCGGCACCGACTTTCTCGCGCGCACGGTCGGCGCGCAGGTATCGCAGCAGCTAGGCCAGCCGGTGCTCGTCGACAACAAGCCCGGCGCGGGCGCGATCATCGCGTCGGAGAACGTGGCGCGCGCACCGGGCGACGGCTATACCGTGTTCTCGGCCGACAACGGCGTGCTGGTCTACAACCCCGCGCTCTACAAGAAGCTGCCCTACGACGCCGAAAAAGACTTCGCGCTGGTCGGCATGATGGGCCGCTCGCCGCTCATCCTCACGGCCGCGCCCAACGCCGGCATCGCCGATGCCAAGGCATTGCTCACCGCGCTCAAGGCTTCGCCCGGCAAGTACAGCATCGCCACGCCGGGCACCGGCAGCCCGCACCACCTGGCGCTCGAGTTGTTCCAGCGCGAAGCCGGCGTGTCGATGCTGCACGTGCCGTACAAGGGCGGCGCGCCCGCACTGCAGGACCTGATGGGCGGCCAGGTCACGCTGATGATGCTCGACCTGCCCAGCGGCGTGAGCGCCGTCAAGGCCGGCAAGGTGGTGCCGCTTCTCGCCATGTCGGCCGAGCGTGTGCCGCAGCTGCCGAACATTCCCACCGCGAAGGAACTCGGCTTTGCCAACGTCGAGGCCTACACCTGGCAGGGCCTCGTCGCGCCCGCGGCCACGCCGAAGGAAGTGCAGGCGAAGCTGGGCGCCGAGCTTCAGAAGGCCATGGCCGATGGCGGCGTGCGCCAGAAGCTCTACGACGCGGGCTGGGAAGCACGCCCCGCCGACGCCACCGAAATGACGCGCTACACCGACGCCGAGCGCAAGAAATGGCATGCCCTGATCAAGGCGCGCGACATCAAACTCGATTGAACCGGACCGGACACTTCTTCATGCAACAGATCGACCATCTCATCGGCGGCAAGTCCGTCACGGGCAAGGACTACTTCGAAACGGTCAACCCGGCCACGCAGGAAGTGCTGGCCGAAGTCGCC
This sequence comes from Variovorax sp. Varisp36, assembly GCF_047304235.1. Taxonomy (NCBI): domain Bacteria; kingdom Pseudomonadati; phylum Pseudomonadota; class Betaproteobacteria; order Burkholderiales; family Comamonadaceae; genus Variovorax; species Variovorax sp. Varisp36. The sequence goes on along the minus strand of NZ_JBGLYU010000058.1, from coordinate 35,259 downwards.
TCGGGCGGCGAAGCCGAAGTGAACGCTGCCGTGGCCGCCGCCAAGGAAGCCTTTCCCAAATGGGCCGGCTTGCCCGCGCCCGAGCGCGCCAAGCTGATCCGCAAGCTCGGCGACCTGATCGCGAAGCACGTGCCCGAGATCGCGCAGACCGAGACCGACGACTGCGGCCAGGTGATCGCGCAGACCGGCAAGCAGCTGATTCCGCGCGCGGCCGACAACTTCTACTACTTCGCCGAGATGTGCACGCGCGTGGACGGCCACACCTACCCGACGCCCACGCACCTGAACTACACGCTGTTCCATCCGGTGGGCGTTTGCGCGCTCATCAGCCCGTGGAACGTGCCCTTCATGACCGCCACCTGGAAGGTCGCGCCCTGCCTGGCCTTCGGCAACACGGCGGTGCTGAAGATGAGCGAGCTGTCGCCGCTGACGGCCGCGCGGCTGGGCGAACTGGCGCTCGAAGCGGGCATTCCGCCCGGCGTGCTGAACCTCGTGCACGGCTACGGCAAGGAGGCCGGCGAGCCGCTGGTGGGGCACCCCGACGTGCGCGCCATTTCGTTCACCGGCTCCACCGCCACCGGCAACCGCATCGTGAAGAGCGCGGGGCTGAAGAAGTTCAGCATGGAACTCGGCGGCAAGAGCCCGTTCGTGATCTTCGAAGACGCCGACCTCGACCGCGCGCTCGACGCGGCCGTGTTCATGATCTTCAGCAACAACGGCGAACGCTGCACGGCCGGCTCGCGCATCCTGGTGCAGCAGTCGATCTACGCCGACTTCGCCGCGAAGTTCGCGGAGCGCGCCAAGCGCATCACGGTCGGCGACCCGCTCGACGAGAAGACCATCGTCGGCCCGATGATCTCGCAGGCCCACCTGGCCAAGGTGCGCAGCTACATCGAGCTGGGCCCGAAGGAAGGCGCGACGATGCTGTGCGGCGGGCTCGATGCGCCGTCGAACCTGCCGGACCGCGTGAAGAAGGGCAACTACGTGATGCCCACCGTGTTCGCCGATGTCGACAACCGCATGAAGATCGCGCAGGAAGAGATCTTCGGCCCCGTGGCCTGCCTGATCCCGTTCAAGGACGAGGCCGATGCCATCCGGCTGGCCAACGACATCCAGTACGGCCTGAGCAGCTACGTATGGACCGAGAACATCGGCAAGGCCCACCGGGTGGCCGCCGCCGTGGAAGCCGGCATGTGCTTCGTCAACAGCCAAAACGTTCGCGACCTGCGCCAGCCCTTCGGCGGCACCAAGGCCTCGGGCACGGGGCGCGAAGGCGGCACCTGGAGCTATGAAGTGTTCTGCGAGCCGAAGAACGTGGCGGTATCGCTGGGTTCGCACCATATTCCGCACTGGGGCGTTGCATGAACACGCGGCGCCGCACGCTGCTGCAAGGCGCGGCCGCACTCGCCGCGTTGCCCTCGCTCGCGCGTGCCCAGGCCGCCTGGCCCAACAAGCCGATCCGCGTGATCGTGCCCTTCCCGCCCGGCGGCACCACCGACTTCGTCGCGCGGCTGGTGGGCACCGAGGTGGCGAAGGCGCTGGGCCAGCCGGTGATCGTCGACAACAAGCCCGGTGCAGGCACGGTGATCGGCGTCGATGCCGCCGCCAAGGCCGCGCCCGACGGCAACACCTTCGTCTGCGTGGCCAACAGCTTCGCGGCCAATCAGAAGCTGATACGCAAGCTGCCCTACGACACGCAGAAAGACCTGCGCCCCGTCGCCCTGATGGGCATGTCGGAGCACGTGCTGGTCACGCACCCCGCGAGCGGCCTGAAGACGCTGGCCGACCTGCGCAACGCCGCCAAGGCCAAGCCCGGCACGCTGAGCTTCGCCTCCTTCGGCAACGGCACCTCGGCGCATCTCTCTGGCGAGATGCTCAAGCTGCAGATGGGCCTGGACATCGTGCACGTGCCCTACAAGGGCCAGGGCCCGGCGCTCACCGACCTGCTCGGCGGGCAGGTGACGATGATGTTCGGCAACTGGCCCGAGTTCCGCGGCCACATCCAGAGCGGCAAGCTGGTGGCGCTGGGCATGGCGACCGCGCAGCGCTCGCAGTACGCGCCCGCCATACCCACACTGGCCGAACAGGGCGTGCCCATCGAGTCCAATTCGTGGAACGGCCTGCTAGCGCCGGCCGGCACGCCCGACGCCATCGTGCAGCGCGTGAACGCCGAGGTGAACCGCGCGCTCGCGGGCCCCGCGTTGACCGATGCCTTCCAGAAGGGAGGCATCGCGTCGCTGTCGGGCACGCCGGAGCGCTTCGCGGCCTTCATCCAGAGCGAGATCGCGAAGTACGACGACGTGATCCGCAAGGCCAACATCCAGATCGAGGGCTGAACCATGAGCCTCTATGCGATGCAGAAATTCCTCTTCGCGCTCAACCGCGAACCCGAAGTGCAGCGGCGCTATGCCGAAGGGGGCGACACGCGCACCGCGCTGCTCGCCGGCTATGACCTCGACGACGAAGAGCGCGAAGCAATCGATTCAGGCGACATCGGCAAGCTCTACGTGCTCGGCTGCAACGGCCAGCTGCTGATGCATTTCGCGCCCCTGCTCGGCATTCCGTGGGCCGATTACCTCGAAGCCATGCGCGAAGGCGTGCGCAAGTACGGACCGGTGCGCGCGGGCATCTATGCGATGACGACGGGCACAGACGAAAAGGTGGCAGGCGTATGAGTCTGGTTTTTGCAGGCGTGTGCAGCCACGCCCCCGGCATCACCGGCCGCGCGCATCTGGCGGACCCGGCCGTGAAGGACGAGTTCCATGCGCAGTTCCACCGCTTCGGCGAGGCCATGCGCGCCACCAAGCCCGACGCGGTGATCGTGATCGCCGCGGAGCACTTCGCGAACTTCTTCATGAACAACATGCCGGCCTATGCCATCGGCATGGCCGACAGCTACGAAGGCCCCATCGAAGACCCGAAGTGGCTGGGCATCGAGAAGCACACCATCCCCGGCGACGCAGCACTGTCGCAGCGCCTCATCCGCGAGGTGATGCAGACAGTGGACGTGGCCTATGCGGAGGAATGGAAGTTCGACCACGGCATCATGGTGCCGCTGAACTTCCTCACGCCGAACTTCGACACCAAGGTCATCCCCGTGAACATCAACTGCCAGGGCCCGCCGCTCACGCCGCTGCACCGCGCCTGGGTCTTCGGCGAGGCCTTGCGCCGCGCCTGCGACAAGGTGCCCGAGCGCATCGCGCTGGTGGGCACGGGCGGTATCTCGCACTGGCCGGCCACGCCCGATTCTGGCAAGGTGAACGCGGAGTGGGACGCCGAGTTCATGCGCCGCTGGTGCGCCAACGATCGCGAGGGCATGCTCTCGCTGGACGACTATGGCGACGAAGCCACCTACCGCGAGGCGGGCCAGGGCGGCTTCGAGATCCGCACCTTCCTCAGCGTGGCCGCGGCCGCGCGCGGCAAGGGTGAGATCTTCCATATGAAGGCGATTCCGATCTTCGCGGTAACGTGCACGGCCGCGACCATGTCGGTGGAATGAACGGAGAACAGCAATGCCCCATCTGGTGATCCTCTACACGCCGAATATCGAGGCCGAGACCGACATGTCGGCCCTGTGCCGCACGCTGGCCGACACCATGCTGGAGCAGCGCGACGAAGCCGGCAAGCCGGTGTTCCCCATCGGCGGAACGCGCGTGCTGGCCTACCCTGCGGCGCACCACGCGGTGGCCGATGGCAAGGCCGACTACGCCTTCGTTTACCTCAACCTGCGCATGGCTGCGGGCCGCGCCGAGGCGGTGAAGAAGAAGGCCGGCGACGATCTGCTGGCCGGCGTGCGCGCGCATTTCGCGCCGATCTTCGACCAATGCCCCATCGGCATCACGCTGCAGATCGACGAAAGCCCCGGGCAGGTGTACGACGGCAAGCACAGCAACCTGCATCCCCTGTTCAACAAGAACTGAACGAAGCCACATGCTCTCCAAAGCCACCATCGCCCAACTGGCCGCCGAGTTGCACGAAAGCGAGAAGTCGCGCGTGCAGGTCGAGCACTTCTCCAAGCGCTTTCCCGAGATGACCGTGGAAGACGGCTACGCCATCTCGCGCGAATGGGTGAAGGCCAAGATTGCCGAAGGCCGCACCGTGAAGGGCCACAAGATCGGCCTGACCTCGCGCGCCATGCAGCAGTCCAGCCAGATCGACGAGCCCGATTACGGCACGCTGCTGGACGACATGTTCTTCGAGCAGGGCGGCGACATCCCGTTCAAGCGCTTCATCGCGCCGCGCGTCGAGGTGGAGCTGGCCTTCGTCCTCGGCAAGAAGCTGCGGGGCCCGAACGTGACCATCTTCGACGTGCTGGCCGCCACCGACTACGTGGTGCCGGCCATCGAGATCATCGATGCGCGCATCGAGCAGTTCGACCGCCACACCAAGGCGCCGCGCAAGGTGTTCGACACCATCGCCGACAACGCGGCCAATGCCGGCATCGTGATGGGTGGCCGGCCGGTGAAGCCCGACGCGGTCGACCTGCGCTGGGTGAGCGCGCTGCTCTACAAGAACGGCGTGATCGAGGAATCGGGCGTGGCCGCGGCCGTGCTCAACCACCCGGCGACCGGTGTGGCGTGGCTTGCGAACAAGTTGGCGCCGTGGGACGAATGCCTCGAAGCCGGCGAAGTGGTGTTGGGCGGTTCGTTCACGCGGCCCACCACCGCAGTTCCCGGTGACACCTTCCACGCGGACTACGGCCCGCTCGGCTCCATCTCCTTCCGATTTGTATGAGGCTCGCCCCCAGGCTTCGCGCACTTCGTGTCGCTTCGCCACCCCCCCTACCGGGGGCAACGCCAGCGGCCCGGCAAAGCCGGTTCCGAGGTGTTCCACGAATGAAGACATCACCCTTCCACCTCCCGGACTAAACATGCACACCCCCATCAACACCTTCAAGCAAGCCCTTCAATCAGGCAAGCCCCAGATCGGCCTGTGGGTCGGGCTGGCCGACGGCTACGCCGCCGAGATCCTGGCCGGCACCGGCTACGACTGGCTGCTGGTCGACGGCGAGCACGCGCCCAACGACCTGCGCTCGGTGCTCGCGCAGCTGCAGGGCATTTCGAGCGCATGGTCGGCGCAGCCCGAGTCGGAGCGCTCGCACCCCGTCGTGCGCATTCCGGTCGGCGACACCACGCTGATCAAGCAGCACCTCGACATCGGCGCGCAGACGCTGCTGGTGCCGATGGTCGACACGGCCGAGCAGGCGGCGCGGCTGGTGCAGGGCATGCGCTACCCGCCCGAAGGCATCCGCGGCATGGGCAGTGCGCTGGCGCGCGCCTCGCGCTGGCAGGCCTACCCCAACTACCTGCACGAGGCCAATGCGCAGACCTGCCTGCTGGTGCAGGCCGAAACGGTGGAGGCAATGAAGAACCTCGACGCCATCGCGGCCACGCCGGGCGTGGACGGCGTGTTCATCGGCCCGGCCGACCTGTCGGCCTCGATGGGCTTCGTGGGCCAGCCGAACCACCCCGAGGTGCAGGCCGTGATTGCCGACGCGATTGCGCGCATCCGCAAGGCCGGCAAGGCGCCGGGCATCCTGTCGACCACCGAGGAACAGGCACGCAAGTGGCTCGCGGCCGGCGCGCTGTTCGTGGCGGTGGGCGTGGACACCATCGTGCTGGCGGCGGCGGCGAAGCAGCTGCTGGGCATGTACAAGGCCGCGCCCGGCACCGCCTCGCCCAACGGCTACTGATTTTCTTCACACCGGAGCACGCTCGATGCAACGCATGACTTTGGCGGCCATCGCCACAGCAGCCACCCTCTTCCTCGCCGCGTGCGCACCCATGGGCGCCGGCAAGCAAGGCGCGACCGCCCAGCAGGAAGCCAACCGCCAGGCGGTGCTCGCCTTCTATGAAAAAGGCCTGAACCAGAAGGACGCCGACGCAGCGCTGCAGTACGTGGGCAGCCGCTACGTGCAGCACAACCCCACGGCGGCCGACGGCCCCGAGGGTTTTCGCAAGTTCATCGCGTTCCTGCGCGAGAAGTTTCCGAACTCGCGCAGCGACATCAAGCGCAGCTTCGTCGACGGCGACTACGTGATCCTGCACGTCAACGCGGTGCGGGAACCGGGCACGCGCGGCAGCGCCATCGTCGACATCTTCAAGCTGGAGAACGGCAAGATCGTCGAGCACTGGGACGTGGTGCAGCCCGTGCCGGAAACCGCTGCAAACAAGAACGGGATGTTCTGACCCCATGACCGCGCCCGCCGACCCACCCAAGCGCTTTCGCTCCGCCACCATCCGCGAGGGCACGATCCGTGCGACCACGCGCAGCTTCCTGCATGCGCTGGGACAGGACGACGAGGACATCGCGCGCCCGCACATCGGCGTGTTCCATACGGGCGGCGAGATGAGCCCGTGCAACCTCAACCTGCGCGAGCAGGCGCAGCACGCCAAGACCGGCATCTATGCGGGCGGCGGCACGCCGCACGAATGCCCGGTGGTGTCGATCAGCGACGGGTTGACGATGGCGCACTCGGGCATGCGCTTCTCGCTGATCTCGCGCGAGCTGATCGCCGACAGCGTGGAAGCCTCCACGCGCGGCCACCAGTGGGACGGGATCTTCGCCATCGGCGCGTGCGACAAGAACCTGCCCGGCCTGATGATGGGCATGGTCCGCTGCAACGTGCCCAGCGTGTTCGTGCATGGCGGCTCGGCGCTGCCTGGCCAGATGCCGGGGCCGGACGGGCGCGACCTGAACGTGGTCGACACCTACGAGACCATCGGCAAGGTGCTGGCCGGCACCGCCACGCACGACGAACTCGACGCGATGAGCCGCGCCTGCCTGCCGACGGCCGGCGCCTGCGCAGGGCAGTTCACGGCCAACACGATGGGCATGGTGTCGGAGGCACTGGGCCTCGCGCCCATCGGCTCGAGCATGGTGCCTGCCGTGTTCAGCGAACGCGCGCCGCTGATGCGCCGCGCCGCGAAGACGCTGATGAAGGCAGTGATGGGCGACAGCCCGCTGCCGCGCGACATCGTCACGCGCAAGGCGCTGGAAAACGCCTGCGCCGTGGTATCGGCCACGGGCGGTTCGACCAATGCCGCGCTGCACCTGCCGGCGATTGCGCACGAAGCCGGCATCAAGTTCCACCTCGACGACGTGGCCGAGGTCTTCGCGCGCACGCCGCTCATCGCCGACCTGCGCCCCGGCGGCCAGTACCTTGCGCGCGACGTGTTCTACATCGGCGGCGCGGGCGTGATCCTGCGCACGCTGCTGGAGCAGGGCTTCCTGCATGGCGATGCGCTCACCTTCACCGGCCGCACGATGGCCGAGGAACTGGCCGGCGCCCTTGCGCCTGATGGTCGCGTGGTGCGCGAGGCCGGCAACCCGATCACGCGCGACGGCGGCCTCGCAGTGCTCAAGGGCAACCTCTGCCCGGACGGCGCGCTGCTCAAGACGGCGGGGCTCCAGGGGCTGGTGTTTCGCGGGCCGGCGCGCGTCTTCAACTCGGAGGAAGAAGCGCAGACCGCCGTGCAGAACCGCCTGTACGAACCCGGCGACGTGATCGTGATCCGCAACGAAGGCCCCAAGGGCAGCCCCGGCATGCGCGAGATGCTCGGCATCACCGCCCTGCTCTACGGCCAGGGTATGGGCGACAAGGTGGCACTGCTGACCGACGGGCGCTTCTCGGGCGCCACGCGCGGCCTGTGCATCGGCTACGCGGGGCCCGAAGCGGCCGACGGCGGACCGATTGCGGCGCTGCGCGACGGCGACGTGATCGCCATCGACGCGCGTGCCGAGGCACGCTCGATCACGGTCGATCTCACCACGGAGGAAATCGCCGCGCGGCTCGCCCGACGTGAGGTAAACGCGGGGGCGGCCCGCGGGGGCTTGCTGGAAAAATACGCGCTCACCGTGCGCCCTGCCCATCAGGGCGCCGTGACCCACTCGGGCGCGGTCACCTGGCTGCGCGACGAGTCTTGATCGACCCTCCATAACCACCGTCCGGAGAGAGACACCATGAGCTTCACCCGCCGCCAGATCCTGCAGACCACCAGTGCATCCGCCTTGATGGCCAGCCTTGGCCAGAACGTCTTCGCGCAGGCGATGAGCATCGAGACCGCCACCATCGTCACCGGCTTCGCGGCCGGCGGCACCTCGGACACCACCTGCCGGCGCCTCGCGCAGAAGCTCAGCCCCGAGTACGCGAAGGTGGCGGTGGTCGAGAACCGCACCGGCGCGGGCGGCCAGATCGCCGTGAGCTACGTGAAGGGCCGCCCGGCCGACGGCAGCACCATCCTGCAGACGCCGACCTCGATCCTCACGATCTATCCGCACATCTACAAGAAGCTGCCGTACGACCCGATGGTCGACATCACGCCCGTCAGCCTGGCCTGCATCTTCGACTTCGGCTTTGCCGTGGGCCCGGCCGTGCCGGCCAGCGTGAAGACGGTGCCCGAGTTCCTGGCCTGGGCCAAGGCCAATCCGGCCGGCGCCAACTACGGTTCGCCCGCCGCGGGCTCCACGCCGCACTTCATCGGCGCGCTGCTGGGCAAGAAGGGCGGCGTCGAGCTCAAGCACGCGGCCTACCGCGGCACGCAGCCCGCCATGCTCGACCTGCTGGGCAGCAACATCTCGGCGGTGTCGGGGCCGATCGGCGACATCACACAGCACCTGCCCTCAGGCAAGGTGCGCATCCTGGGCGTCTCGGGCGCCAAGCGCAGCCGCTTCGCGCCCGAAGTGCCCACCTTCGGCGAACAGGGCATCAAGGACATGGCGCACAGCGAATGGTTCGCCTTCTTCCTGCCGGCCAAGGCCTCGCCCGAGCTGGTGGCGAAGCTGAACACCGCAATGAAGAACGCGCTCGCGCAGAAGGACGTGATCGACGGCCTCGGCACATTCGGCCTGGAGGCGATGTCTTCCACGCCGGCCGAGCTGGCCGAGCTGCTGAAGAAAGACACCGCCAAGTGGGCGCCGATCGTCAAAGAGGTCGGCTTCACCGCGGAGGGTTGAACACATGAAGGAACTGCCATGAACACACTCGCCACCACCGCGCCGCCGGCGCTGGTCCATCCCTCGCTGCACCCCGACGAGCGCACCGCGCGCGAGCAGCTCGCGGCCTGCTACCGCGTGTTCGCGATGCTGGGCTGGACCGAGATGATCTACAACCACATCACGATGCGGCTGCCCGACAGCGTGACGGGCGGGGAGAAGCAGTTCCTCATCAACCCCTTCGGCCTGCACTACAGCGAGGTCACTGCGAGCAACCTGGTGAAGATCGACCTGCAGGGCAAGGTGCTCGACGGCTCGACCCATCCGGTGAACCCGGCCGGCTTCACGGTGCATGCCGCCATCCACGACGGCCTGCCCGGTGCGCACTGCGTGATGCACACGCACACCACGGCCGGCGTGGCCGTGGCCTGCCTGCAGGGCGGGCTGCAGCAGACCAACTTCTATACCGCCCAGCTGCACGACATGGTGGCGTACCACGACTTCGAGGGCATCACCATCCATGCCGACGAAGGCCCGCGCCTGCTCAAGAGCATCGGCAACCGCAACGCGGTGATCCTGCGCAACCACGGGCTGCTGGCCTGGGGCCAGACGCTGCCGCAGACCTTCGCGATCCTCTGGACGCTGCAGCGCGCCTGCGAGATCCAGATGGCCACCTTCTCGATGGGCGCGGCCATTCCGGTGAGCGATGAAATCGCGCAGCGCTGCACGCGCGACGCGCTGCAGTTCAGCCCCGAGCATGGCGCGGGGCAGGACGTGTTCGATGCGCTGGTGCGGCAAGTGGACCGCATCGACCCGAGCTACCGCAACTGAGGCGCCTGTTCCCATGAAGATTTGCATCTACGGCGCCGGCGCGATCGGCGGATGGATTGGCGTCGGCCTCGCACAGGCAGGCCAACGCCTCAACGTGGTGGCGCGCGGCGCCACGCTCGATGCGCTGCAACGCGACGGCCTCTCGCTCATGCGTGGCGATGTGCGCACGCGTGTGCCGGTGAACGCGGTGGCCGACCCCGAAGCGCTCGGTGTTCAAGACCTGGTGGTGATCGCCGTGAAGGCGCCCGCGCTGGCCGGCGTGGCCGAGCGCATCGGGCCGCTGATCGGCGCCGACACCATCGTGCTGGTCGCGATGAACGGCGTGCCATGGTGGTTCCTCGAAGGCGGCTTCGGCGGCGAGATCACGGGCCACCGGCTCGCGGCGGTGGACCCCGAAGGCGCTATTGCCAAGGCCATTCCCGCGCGCAACGTGATCGGCTGCGTGGTGCACGCGAGCTGCTCGCTCGACGGACCCGGCGTGGTGCGGCATCACTTCGGCAACGGGCTGATCGTGGGCGAGCCTTCGGGCGAAGCCACGCCGCGCGTGCAGAAGCTGGTCGAGCTGCTGAACGCCGCAGGCATCGACACCACGCTGTCGCCGCAGATCCAGAAGGACGTGTGGTTCAAGCTGTGGGGCAACATGACGGTGAACCCGATCAGCGCGCTGACGGGCTGCACCACCGACCTGATCATGGACGACGACTACGTGCGCGGCTTCATCTCGGCGGTGATGCTGGAGGCCAAGGAGATCGGCCGGCGCATCGGCATCGAGATCACGCAGAGCCCGGAAGACCGGCATGCGATCACGAAGAAGCTCGGCGCGTTCAAGACCTCGATGCTGCAGGACGTGGAAGCCGGCCGCTCGGTGGAGCTGGACGCGCTGGTGACCGTGGTACGCGAGCTGGGCGAGTTGACTGCGGTGGCCACGCCCTTTACCGACGCGCTGCTGGGCCTGGCGCGATTGAGGACGCGGCAGCTCGGCCTGTATTGAGCGCGTCATGCACACCATCGCGGCGCGCAGGAAGGCGGCGCTGCTCGCGCTCGGTGCTCAGTGCTTCTTCAGCAGGACGCGCACCGCCTCGGGCAGGGAGTTGACCTGCGGCATGAAGTGGTCGAGCAGCGCGCCCAGGGCCACCGCGCAGACCACCGCGCCCAGCAGCGGCTTCCATGTGAGCCGCACGGCCGCCATGAGCCAGCCCTCGCGCGCCACGCGCACCGCGGCGCGGGCCGACACGTACGAGAACGCGACCTCGATGGCCACGGCCAGCAGCGCGTCCCAGCCGAAGTACAGCAGCACGAGCGAACCGGCGCCGAGCACGACGGCCGCGCAGATCAGGAAGATGGCGATCACCGGCACGACGATGACTGCGCCTTCGTCCGCCCCGCCCGCGATGTCGAGCGCGCCGCTCGCCACGTCGGACAGGCCGCTGCCGTCGCCGGCGCTCGCATGGCTTTGGGAACCACCGCCGAAGTCCAGATCGGGCGCATCGACGTTGGCGTCCACCTCGCGGCCCTCCACCAGGCGCCTGGCCCACCAGCGCAGCACCAGCAGATAGCCGAGGTATCCCACGCCCAGCGTGAGGAGGTAGCGCACCGCCAGCGAGTGCACATGCAGCAGGTGCATCTGCAGCGCCGACACGCCCCACATCAGCAGCATCGTGAACGTGCCGATCAGGATGCCGTGCGTGCGCAGGCTGTAGCTGCGGTGCAGGTCGCGTTCGACCTGCGTTTCCCACAGGCGCACGGAGCGCCAGTCGGAAAGGATCTTCATCGGCCTTCGGTGGGGGCCGGATCGGCGAAAGGCACGCGCTGCGCCACGGCGCACATGAGTTCGTAGCCGATCGTGCCCGCGGCCTTCGCAACCTCGTCGATGGGAAGCACCGCGCCGGTCTTCGCGGACTTGCCCCACAGCGTGACCTCGCTGCCGAACTTCGCGTCGGGCACGTTCGTGAGGTCGACGGTGATCATGTCCATGCTCACGCGGCCGACCATGTGGGTGCGCACGCCGTTCACCAGCACCGGCGTGCCGCTGTCGCAGTGGCGCGGATAGCCGTCGGCATAGCCGACTGCCGCGATGCCGATGGTGAGCGGCCCCTGCGCCGTGAACCTGGAGCCGTAGCCGATGGTGTCGCCGGCCTTCAGCGTCTGCACCGAGATGATCTGGGTCGACAGCGTCATGGTGGGCTGCAGCTGCCAGTGCGCCGCATCGTGCTCGGGAAAATCGGGCGCGCTGCCGTACAGCAGGATGCCGGGGCGCACCCAGTCGCCGCGCGTCTGCTCGGCATGGCGCAGCGTGGCGGCACTGTTGGCGATGGAGCGCTCGCCCGGCAGGTCGCGCGTGGCGCGCTCGAAGGTCGCCAGCTGGTGGGCGATGCCGCGCGCGCCGTCGGCGTCGCTGAAGTGGGTCATCAGCGAGATCTCGTCGACCTGCGTCAGCGCGTTCAGGCGGGTCCAGGCGGAGCCGAAGCGCTCGGGCGTGAAGCCCAGGCGGTTCATGCCCGAATTCATCTTCAGGAACACGCGCTGCGGCTTCAGGGTCTTGTGGGCGGCGAGCATGTCGATCTGCTCGTCGCAGTGCACGGTGTGCCAGAGGTCCAGCCGCGAGCACAGCTCCAGGTCGCGGGCGTCGAACACGCCTTCGAGCAGCAGCACCGGGCCGCGCCAACCGAGTGCGCGCACGCGCTCGGCCTCGGCCAGGTCGAGCAGCGCGAAGCCATCGGCGCCCCGCAAGCCTTCATAGACCCGCTCGATGCCATGGCCATATGCATTGGCCTTGACGACGGCCCAGACGCGGGCTTCGAGGGCCGAGCGACGCGCCCGCTCGAGATTGTGACGCAGGGCGCCGGTGTGGACGGTGGCGAGAATGGGACGCGGCATGGGAATTCCGGGGAAGACTCGGGGACAATGCAGACCACGTTTTAGCATCTTCGGGAATGGGGTTGAACACCGTAGGGATCCCTAATTCCGTGCCCCACCCCCATGCTATAACCGCCCATTCGCCCGCAGCGCAACACTTTTTCACTACCGCCAGCAGACCCCTCTGGCCAGCCAGCCCATCGATGAAGCGCGGTTTCTACACGATCATGTCGGCCCAGTTCTTTTCGTCGCTGGCCGACCAAGCGCTTTTCGTTGTTGCGGTCGACCTCATGCGAGGTTCGGGTGCGCCCGAATGGCAGCGCGCAGCCCTGGTGCCTATCTTCGCGGTCTTCTATGTGGTGCTGGCACCGCTGGTGGGCGCTTTTGCCGACGCCTTGCCCAAAGGCAAGGTGATGTTCATCAGCAATGCCATCAAGGTGGTGGGCTGCCTGATGATGCTGTTCGGCTCGCATCCGCTGCTGTCGTATTCGATCGTGGGGCTCGGCGCCGCGGCGTATTCGCCGGCAAAGTACGGCATCCTGACCGAGCTGCTGCCGGCATCCCAACTGGTGAAGGCCAACGGCTGGATCGAAGGACTGACCATCGCGTCGATCCTGCTGGGCATCGTGCTCGGCGGCTCGCTGGTGGGGCATGCCATTTCCAGCAAACTGCTGGCCTTCGACCTCCCGTTCATCGACACCGGCATCGACTCACCGGCCGAGGCCGCGATCTCGGTGCTGATCTTTGTCTACGTGCTGGCAGCATGGTTCAACACGCGCATCCCGCACACCGGCGTCGAGATGCGCCCGCTGCGCTCCAACCCCGAACAGGGCCTGGCGCGCAACATCGCCGCGCTGCTGCCCGACTTCTGGCACTGCAACGCCCGCCTGTGGCGCGACCGCCTTGGCCAGATCTCGCTGGCCACCACCACGCTGTTCTGGGGCGCGGGCGGCAACCTCAAGTACATCGTGCTGGCCTGGGCCTCGCTGGCTCTGGGCTACAACACCACGCAGGCCTCGGCGCTGACGGGCGTGGTGACCATCGGCACGGCCGTGGGCGCGATCGTGGCCTCGATGCGCATGCGGCTGGACATGGCCACGCGAGTGATCCCCATGGGCATCGCGATGGGACTGATGGTGATCTGCATGAACTTCATCGGCAACGTGTGGCTGGCGGTGCCGTTCCTGATCCTGCTGGGCGGCCTGGGCGGTTTCCTGGTGGTGCCGATGAATGCGCTGCTGCAGCACCGCGGCCACAACCTGATGGGCGCGGGCCGCTCCATCGCGGTGCAGAACTTCAACGAGCAGGCCTGCATTCTCCTGCTCGGCGGCTTCTACAGCGTGTGCACGGGCCTCGGCCTCTCGGCGTACGGCGCGATCAGTGCGTTCGGCCTCGTGGTGGCGGGATGCATGTGGCTCATCAAATACTGGTACGACAGCAACCTGAAGAAATACCCGGAAGAGATCGAGCATCTGCTGGCCATCGCCCGCAGCGACAAGCATCATTGACCTCCCCCAGGCTGCGCGCACTTCGTGTCGCTGCGCCTTCCCCCTCGCCGGGGGCGACACCAGAGGCCCGGCAAAGCCGGTTTCTCGGTGCCCCACGAAAATTTCCGCTCCAATGCAAGCAGCTCTCGCGCTCGTCTTCAACGCCTTCGTCTGGGGCGTTTCGTGGTTTCCGTTTCGCCAGATCGCGAGCCACGGCCTGCATCCGCTGTGGACCACCTGCCTGATCTACCTGGTCATCGCCGCCGCGATGGGGCTTTTGCGACGGCACGCGTGGAAAGGTTTCATTGCCTTTCCGATGCTGGCACTGCTGGGCCTCGCGGCCGGCTTCACCAACGTGGGATTCAACTGGGCCGTGACACAGGGCGACGTGGTGCGCGTGGTGCTGCTGTTCTACCTGATGCCGCTGTGGAGCGTGCTGCTGGGCTGGCTGCTGCTGGGCGAGCGGCCGACCGGTGGCGCGCTGGCGCGCGTGGCGCTGGCGCTCACCGGCGTGGTGGTGGTGCTGAAGGCGCCCGGCACCGAATGGCCGGTGCCGTCGAGCCTGCCCGACTGGCTGGGCATGGCGGCGGGCTTCAGCTTTGCCGTCACCAACATCGCGCTGCGCCACCTGCGACAGGCGCCGGGCGAGTCGCGCGCGCTGTCGATGTTCTGCGGCTGCGCCTTCGTGGCCGGCGCCGCGGCGCTGGGCGGCACCGCGCTCGGCGCGTTCGATTCGCCGCTGCACGCCTCGCCGGGCTGGCTCGGCTGGGCCGTGCTGCTGGGCACCGGCTTCGTCTTCGCCAACGTGTGCCTGCAGTACGGCGCGGCCCGGCTCCCGGCCGCCGCGACCTCGGTGATCATGCTGTCGGAGGTGCTGTTCGCGAGCGTGTCGTCGGTGGCGCTCGGCGCGGCCACGATGGAGCCGCGCATCCTCGCCGGCGGCGCGCTGATCGTGCTGGGCGCCGTCTGGTCGGCGTTTGCACGAACGCCCGGGCGGAGTGATGATCGCGCCTCTTCCCCCACCTGAGGAAACAGCATGACCAGCGTCTACGACTTCGAGGCCAACCGGATCGACGGCAAGCCGGTAAAGCTCTCCGCCTTCAAGGGCAAGGTGCTGCTGATCGTCAACACCGCCAGCAAATGCGGCTTCACGCCGCAGTTCGCGGGGCTGGAGGCGCTGCACGAGAAGTACGCCGACCAGGGGCTCGCGGTGCTGGGCTTTCCGTCGAACCAGTTCGGCGCGCAGGACCCGGGCACCAACGAGGAAATCGGCGCCTTCTGCACCACGAACTACGGCGTGAGCTTCCCGATGATGGAGAAGATCGACGTGAACGGCAGCAACGCCGCGCCGCTGTACCAGTGGCTCACGAAGGAAAAGCCGGGCCTGCTGGGCAGCACGGCCATCAAGTGGAACTTCACCAAGTTCCTCATCGGGCGCGACGGCACCGTGCTCAAGCGCTACGCGCCGCTGGACACGCCGGCCTCGCTGACGCGCGATGTGGAGGCGGCGCTGGCGGCGGGCTGATTCATCAAGGCCCGACGCGCAGGAACCCGATGCCTGCGTGCCGCCCATCCCGGCCATCGCGCCGATCCAGCGCGTTCAGCCACTCGATCAGCGCATCCTCGTCGACCGGCGAAGGCAGCAGCCGGAACGACTCCTGCGCCAGCACCTGCGCAGGCAGCCGATGCACGATCTGCAGCTCGGTGTGATGGGCGACATACAGCACCGGAAGCGGCCGGCCCGCGGCATCCTCCACGTCGGACAGCTTTGAGATCGTCTTCGCGGCGTCCGCATGGATCCCGATGATGACGGCGTCGAACTGATGCCCTGCGCGGATCGCCGCTACCAGTTCGGACATCCGGCCGAAAGGCGCGCTGTCCGCGCCCAGGACCGACAGCGAATTGGAGGTGCAGATGCGCTGCAGCGCATCCGAATCCACCAGGGCAATCCGATACTCCCTGGGGATCCAGGATGCGTTCACAGGCTACTGCTCCCCGGCGACGTCGATCTCGACGCGGCGGTTCGGCTGCAGGCAGCGCAGCAGGGCCGGCGAACTGCGCGTGCCCTCGCAATCGCTGACCACCGGCTGGCGCTTGCCCATGCCCGCGGCGCGGATCAGCTTGCCGTCGATGCCCTGCTTCACCAGCAGATCGCGCACGGTGTTGGCGCGGGCGAGCGACAGCGCCTCGTTGTAGGCGTCGCTGCCGAGCCGGTCAGTGTGCCCCGTCACCACGATGTAGTGCAGCGACCTGAAGTTGCCCCGCAGCTCGGCGGCCAGCCGCTCGATGCGCACCTGTCCGTCGGGGAGAAGGTCCGACAGCGAAGAGCCGTCGAAGCGGAACAGGCCGTCGGCATTCAACGTGACCTTCTGCGGCGGCGCCAGCCTGGTGCTGGCCGGAATCGGCGTAGCCGCCGGCGGCTGCGCGAGCAAGGCGCAGTCGGGGTTCTTCCACCAGCCGCCCGTCGACACGCCGTCGCCGCTGAAGCGCACCATGTACTGGCAGGTCACATAGTCGGCGCTCTTGCCCGTGCGGAAGTGGAAGATGTAGTTCCACTCGCGCACGCCCCAGAGTCCTTCGCTGAAATGCGGCCAGCCCAGCAGTTCGCGCACCTGGTCCTTGCCCATGCCGGTGCGCATGCGTGCGAATGCATCGGTGCCGGGAAAGGCGCCCTGCTTCCACTTGGCGCTGCCAAGGTCCGGAAAGTCCTCGGGCCTGGGCGCCTCCGGCCGTTCCGATGCGACGCGCGCCTGCGCGTCCTTGTCGATGGCGGCGCCCGGCGACGCACAGCCCTGGAGCACCAGCATTGCCGCTGCCAGTGCAGTTCCACAGATCGTTCGATTCATGATTTCTCTTCTCCCCGCGCTCAATTGAAGACCCACTCGGCGCCGACCGTGGCGGCCGCTCCCGCGCGACTCATGCCCACGCCGCCCGTCAGGCTCCATGCGTTGTTCTCCGAGGTGCGGCGGAAGCTCACGCCCACCGCGCTCTCGCCCTTGAAGACGCCGTAGCCGATGCGCATCACCGTCTTGCCGGGCACGTAGGTGCCGGGCATCTGCACCGCCATGGCGGCGGCCACGCCGGCGTAGGCATTGCGCGCGACGCCCCGGATGTCGCTGCCGAGCGCGTTGACGCGCGCATCGGTGTAGGCCGTGTTGGCCGCGCTGGACTGGTTCAGCTGCTGCACGTTGACGGCATCGGTGGGCGCCACGCCAGGCGCCACGTTGTGCACCGCCACCGGCCCGGCGGCACTGCCGTTGCCCATCGTCACGCTGTTGTAGTTGACGCTGCCATCCACGTTCGTGTCGTAGCGCACGCTGCCGGCCTGCACCGCCTGCAGCTGGCGCACGTTCACCGCATCGGTGGCCTGCGTGCCGCCCGCGACGTTGGTGATCTGGCGCTCGTTGCCTGCACTGCCCACCGACACCGCGCCCTGCGCGGACAGCACCGAGACGTTCGAGAACATCTCGCGCTGGCCGTTCATGCCGGCGCGGTCGGCCGATGCGCCGCTGCCAAGGGCCACGCCGCTGCTGGTGGTGGCGATGGCATTCGCGCCCAGCGCGATGCTGCTTGCGCCATTCGCCTGCGCGCCGCTGCCGCCCGCAAAGGCGCTGTTGCCCAGCGCGATCGCCTGCGGCCCGATGGCCACGCTCTCCGCGCCGGCAGCCTGCGAGTCCGCGGCCTGCGAGTTGGCGTGGAAGTACTTGATGCCTGCACCACCGACCTGGATGTTGTTGATGGCCTGGTTGGTTGCATAGAGCTGGCTGCCGTTGATCGCGTCCGTGCTGGTGGCGCTGATCTGGCCGGCCGCCACGTTCTGGATCTGGCGCTCGGCCCCTGGCGCGCCGACGCTGACCACGCCCACCGGTGCGGCGCCGGCGAAGTCGTAGGTCTGTCCCCGGATGGTGGTGCTGGCCGTGGGCGTGGCCGCGGCGGTGGTCGAGCCCGCGCCGAGCGCCACGCTGTTGTCGGTGCTGGCGGTGGCGTTCGGGCCTACGGCCACGCTGTTGGCGGTGGTGGCACTGGCATTGGTGCCCACGGCCAGCGAATTGACCGCACCGGAGCCGACGCTCGCTCCCGCGCCGACAGCAATGCTGTTGGCCGCGCTCGCGCCGCTGTTGTCGTAGTTGCCCTGCCTGGTGCCGCCGTCGTTCACGCTGTAGTAGTGCGTCTGCGCGTTGTTGACGATGGTGGTGATGCTGCCGCCCAGCGCATTGACGGTGCTGGCGACCGCGTACAGCTGGCTGCCGTTGATGGCATCCGTGCTGGTGCTGCTGATCTCGCCCGGCGCCACGTTGACGATCTGCCGCTCGGCGCCGGGGGCGCCCACACTCACCACGCCCGCGGCGGTGCCGGCAAAGTTGCCGTAGGTGATGGACGGCCCCGGCGCATAGCTGACCGAGCCGTCCGGATTGAGCGTGGCGATCACGCCCGGCACCGTGGCGCTGCTGACCTGCACGGCCGCCTTGTCGGCGCTGTCGTTGCCGAGCACCACGTTGTTGGCGTTGGCCACCGTGACGTTGTTGCCGAGCACGAAGCTCTGGTTGGCGCCGACCGCGATGGTGTTGTTGTTGCCGATGGCGTAGCTGTCGTCGGCGTCGATATAGCTGGGGTCGCCGATGGCGCCGGAATGCGCGCCATTGACCTGGTTGCCGGTGCCGATGCTGATCGACTGGAGGCCGTTCGCACGGGCGCCGTTGCCGATGGCGATAGCGCTGTTCTGAGAGGCCCGCGCTTGCGAGCCAATGGCCACGGTGTCATTGGCGGTGATGCCCGTACCGGCCATGAAACCGCTGGCGATGTTGTAGTCGCCGGTCACGTTGATGCCCGTCAGGAAGCCGCTCGCGACATTGTTGCTGCCGGTCACGTTATAGCCTGCGACGTAGCCGCTCGCGACGTTGCCGCTGCCTTCGACGGAAGCCCCGGCGCTGTTGCCGCTGGCTACATTGTTGCTGCCTATCGTGTCCGCCCCCGCTGAGGCGCCCAGGTAGGCATTTCCGCTGCCTTGCAGGCTGACCCCGGCCCCGGAACCGATGCCCGTATTGCTGGACCCCGACGCCGGATTGAGACCCGAAGCATTGGCCGATGCCAGCGCATTGCTGCCCAGCGCCGTGTTGGCGCTGCCGTCCATGAAACGCATCGCGTTCTGGCCGACAGCGGTGTTGTGGACACCGTTGGTATTGCGCCCGGCCTCCTGGCCGATGAAGGTCGCATACTGGTACTTCGAGTTGGTGCCCGCCTGCGCCCCGACCATCACGCTGTCGGACAGGTAGCCCGGCTGCGCCAGCATGGTGGCGTTCAAACCTGCATTGGTGCCGATGACCACTTCCTGCGCGTCATGCGACTTCGCGTTGTTGCCGATGGCGATCGACGAGTAGAACGTCGAAGGCGTGGTCGCGCCGGTGGAAACGGTCCCCGACACCGACGCGCCCGTGCCGATGGCGATGCCGCCGGTGGCGATAGCTCCCACGCTCGCGCCGTTGCCCATGGAAACCGAATTGGCGGCCTGCGCCGTCGCATTCACGCCCGCCGCCAGGCTGTTCAGTCCCGTGGCGCCATTGTTGCTGTAGTTGCCTTGCTGCGTGCCCCCGTCGTTCACGCTGTAGTAGTGCACCGCGCCCGCCGCCGCCGCGCTGGACACCGCCTTGAGCTGGCTCACGTTGACCGCATCGCTGTCCGCGGCGCCGGCGGCCACGCCGGTGATCTGGCGGAACTTGCCGTTGGCCGCGTCGCCCACGCTGACGGCCGCCAGTGTGCCGGTGGTTGAGGTGATGGCGCTGGCCTGTGCCGCGGCGGCGCTCGGTGGAACGTAGGGCGCGATGCCCGCTGCCGTGCTTGCCACCGACCCCTGCCCCAGTGCCACGCCGCCAGGCTGCGTCACGCTGGTGTCGCTGCCCAGCGCCACGGCCCCGCTGACGCTGGCGGTCGTGGCGCCGGCCGCATCGGCGCCCAGGTGGACGTTGTTGCCCAGCACGAAAGCATCGCTGGTGGTGGCGCCAATGGTGTTGTTGTTGCCGACGCTGTAGCTGTTGGCGCCGTTGATGATGCTGGGGTCGCCGACGGCGCCCGAGTGGTCGCCGCCGACCGCGTTGCCGGTGCCGATGCTGATGGACTGCAGGCCTGTGGCTTTTGCGCCGGTGCCGATCGCTATGGCGCTGTCCTTGCCGGCCAATGCTCTGGATCCGATGGCGACAACATCGTTGGCCGTGACACCAGCAGCAGTCGCTTCATCGACGTTCGCGAAATAGCCGATTGCGACGTTGCGACTGCCGGTGCTTCCGTAGCCTGACGCATAGCCTCCTGCAAAGTTGTAGTCGCCCTTCACGCCCCCGCCCGAGGAGTCTCCAATCGCAACATTGGAGTTCCCCGTGACGGACGTGCCTGCGCCGCTACCAAAGGACGAATTGCTGGATCCGGTCGAAGAACTGCCCGCCGAATAGCCGAAGCCTGCATTTGAATCCCCCTGGCTTCCTTCCAACGCGAAGGTCCCAAAACCGGCCAGTCCGTAGCCCGAGGAGTCGCTGCCCGCGTTCGCACCAAAAAAGGAGCTGGTGGTCGCTGTCGATCGCGAAGCTGCTTGGTACCCAACCGCGATCGATCCGTTCGTGCTGGATCCCTGGCCCGCCGATTCACCGATGAAGTAGCTGTTGCTTGAGGTGGAAGATTCGCCTGCCCTTTGTCCGATGGCGATATTCGAACCCATTGCCGTCGCGGATTCCCCGATCGCGATACCGCCGACAGAAGCAGGAGACAGGATCGTCTTGGCGCCGTGTCCGATCGCAACGGAACCCTGCGTCGCTGCTGTTGCCCCCACGCCGGCAGCCATTGAATTGAAGCCCGTGGCGCCGTCGTTGGCATAGTTGCTACCAGCACTCTGATCGGTCGATTTGACGCTGTAGTAATGCACAGCCCCTACCGCCGCCGCGCTGGACACGGCCTTGAGTTGTGCGACGTTGACCGCGTCGCTGTCGACCGTGCCTGCCGCCACATACTGGATTTGTCTCGTGCCGGATAAAGCGGAGCCCACCGATACTGGAGCCAATGACCCGAACGTGGTGTTCACGATGGCGGTTTTTTCGGCCGCCGACGCGGTCGCAGGAACGAAGCCCACACCGTTCGCAGAAGTACTGGCCACTGAGTTGCTGCCGAGAGCCACGCCGTCGGCGACCGTCACAGAAGTGTGGGTGCCGAGCGCCGCACCGCCACCCCTGCTTGCATTCGACAAGTAGCCGAGCGCCACCGTTTCGCTGGCCGTGATGGTGTAGCCCGCACCGTCTCCGATGGCGACGTTGCGATCGCCGGTCACGCTCTGGGCGGTATTCGCGCCGAACGCGATATTTCCACTCCCTGCGACCCTGTAGCCAGCGCCAAGACCCATGCTGAGATTGCCTGCGCCGGTGACATACATCCCGGAGGTCTGGCCGAGGGAGATGTTGTTGCTCCCCGAAACGCCGCTGCCGGTATCCATGCCTAGAGCGATGTTGTTCGAGCCGCTGACCCTCTGTCCCGTCCTGTAGCCCAGCGCAATCTGGTTGTAAGAGACGGCGGTCGATCCGGTTCCCGCCTGGGCACCCATCACGATCGCGTTCTCACTCACAGCCTTCGCCCCGCCGCCGATCGCGATGGCATTTTTTCCTGCCGCAGAGGTGGTGGTCGATCCGATGAGAACCGCACCGGCGCCCAGGTTGGCCGAGATGAGTGTGGAAAGGAAGGACGTGTCAGGAGTCCCTGCCGCCGTGCTCGGGATGCCGGACATGGTGGCAAAACCCCCGCTGCCGTTGGGTACTTGGCAGGTCCAGGTGGAAGTTGAGGTTGCCGGCGAGGTACTGGTGGAGCAAACGGCCCCACCGGGATTGGGAGTCAAGTTGGCACCAATGGCCGTATCCGCCCACGCGGTCGAACTCATTGCACACGCCGCCGCAAGTGCCGCAGCCCGCACCCGCGCACCACCGACTCCGCGGCACTTCTTTCCACGCGCGGCCCCAACCTCGCTCACAGCCACCCAGGCACTCAGCGCCTCGTTCCACACAGACCGGTAGGTCTTGTTCATTTCAGTCTTCCTCGATCAATCAGGTTGCATGCACAACCTCGTCCATGACCGGGCACGGGAGACTGTGGCTTTTGCGAGATCGCAGCACCGGCCGGCACTGCACAGGGCGCGGATGATGTCGAGGGAGGTTCCGCGGCGCGGACACGCCACGAGGTTTCGTCAGAATTGCCGGCACTTTTCGTGTCGGTTTGTGAATTTTTTTTACACTGTTCGCATCCTTCGAGTAACTGCGGCGGTTTGTGTGAAATCGTCAGATTTGGTCCTTCGATTCGCTGTCAGAATCCCGCCGCCAAACGAACGGACCCCATGCGCATCGCCATCCTCGAAGACGACCCCGACCAGCTGTCCCACCTCGTGCGGACGATGGAGCAGCTGTTCACGGTGGGAGAAACGACGGTGGCGTGCACGGCCTTCACCGACGGCGCCGCGCTGCAGCAGGTGCTGCGGCGGGAAAGCTTCGACCTGCTGGTGCTCGACTGGAACGTGCCGGGGCTGGAAGGGCTCGAGTTGCTGAAATGGCTGCGCACCTGGCAGCGCGACCTGGTGCCCGTGCTCATGCTCAGTTCCCGGACCTCGGAGCAGGACGTGGTGCAGGCGCTGAACTTCGGCGCCGACGACTACATCGTCAAGCCGTTCCGCCCGCTGGAGTTGCGTGCGCGCGTGCAGCGCCTGATGGCCAGGCGCTCGCCGGTGGCGCAGTCGGACCGGGAGCGCTTCGGCCGATGGGAGTTCGACAGGCTCACGCAGAACGTGCTGATCCATCCGGTTCCGCCGGACAGCGCACCGCCCGAGCGGCATGCGCTCACCGACCGCGAGTTCAAGCTGGTGCTGGTCTTGTTCCAGCACATGGGCGGCGTGGTGTCGCGCGCCCATCTCCTGGAAAGCGCCGGCTACAGCAGCGAAGAGCTGCCGTCGCGCACACTGGACAGCCACATCTACCGCTTGCGCAGCAAGCTCGGGCTGGAGGCGGAGCGCGGGCTGAGCCTGCGCACGGTCTATGGACGCGGCTATCGGCTCGAAGCCACCCGGCAGGAGGAACCCTGATGGTGCCGCAGGGGGCAACGACTATGCTCCCGCCAACCAGAACGATTCCGACATGACAAAGAGCGATCACGGAACGAGGGGAGATTCTCAAGCGGTGCAGTGCAGGCAGCTGGTGGCATGCGCATGGTTCATTGCATTCGCGGTGTCCGCACAGTCGCAGCCGACGCCGCACGTGGTGCAGCCCGGCGAAACACTCTGGGGCATCACGGGGCAGCGCCTGCAGGCACCGCAGCGCTGGCCCGAGGTGCAGCAGCGCAACCAGGTCGGCGAGCCTCGCCTGCTGCAACCCGGCACGGTGCTGTATTTCGCGGACGGCCGCATCGTGCCCGAGGGCGCAGCCGTGGTGACGGCAGTCGAAGGAGCGGCCTCGCGCCGCCGCGGCGGCAGCGGGGGCGAACAGGCGCTCTCCCCCGGCATGCCGATCCAGCCGGGCGACATCCTCACCACCGGCGGCGAGGCCTTCGTCACCCTGGGCCTGCCTGGCGGCAGCCGCGTCGTGCTGCCCTCCCGCAGTGCGCTCGAAGTGCTGGCGATCGATGCCGCGACGGTCAGGCTGCGGCTCATCGAAGGGCGCGTGGAGTCGCAAGTCCAGAAGCAGCGGCCCAGTCAGCAGTTCGAGATCCGTGCGCGGTCGCTGGGCCTGGGCGTGCGCGGCACCCATTTCCGCGTGCGCGACGAAGGCGGCTTGCTGGCCAGCGAGGTCATCGAAGGCGAAGTGTCGGTCGGCAAGAGCGCCGCGGCAGGACGACAAGACCCGCAGCGGCCCGCAGCGCCTGCAGCTCCTGCCCTCGTACTGCGCGCGGGCCACGGCGCCGTCCTGCTGGAAGACGGCAGCGCCGAGGCGCGCACCCTGCTGACGGCGCCCCAGCTCCTGCCTGCCACCGGGCCCCGAAGCGGCGACCGGACGCTCGAACTCGTGCCGGTCGCGAACGCCAAGGGCTACCGGTTGCAGCTCGCGCGCGACGAGCGCGTCCTGCTGCCGGTGCACGAGCAGCGCGGCACCGGCCCCGCATTCACCGTGCCGCCCGAAATCGAGCCCGGCTTCTACCAGCTTCGCCTCACCGCCTTCGATGCCGCACAGCTCGAGGGATTGCCGGGCGACAGCACGGTCTACCTGCCGCCATCCAGTGCAAGTGGACAGGGCAGCAGCGCAGGAACGGCCACGCCGATAGCCGACGGCCGCGTCGAGATCCGGTGGCCCGGGGTTTCCGGTCGGCGCTACGCCTTCGAGCTTTCGCGCAGCGCCGACTTCTCGCTGCTGCTGCTCAGCGAGCCGGCTGTCTACGCCACGGGCATGACGGTGGGCCCCTTCGCGGTCGGCGGCCGCTACCACTGGCGCGTGCGCGAGCAGCAGCCGGGCAGCACTGAACCCGCGAGCCCCCGGCAGGGCTTCGGCGGAAGCTTCGACATTCCCGCGCGTTGAGCCGGGCCTTCGCAATGCGCACGCGGCTCGTCATCGAACGGCTGTTGATGGCGCTGCTGTTACCCATTGCCATGCTGGGACTGGCGCAGCGCCCCATCGTGACGCAGATCGATGCCTCGATCCATGACCGGATGCTGCGCCTTGCATCGCACACCGCGACGCCCGACATCATGATCATCGCGATCGACGAACGCAGCCTGGGCGAACTCGGCCGCTGGCCTTGGTCCAGGGAAACCCACGCCCGGCTGCTGGAGCGACTGGCGCCCCATGCACCGCGCGCGGTGCTGCTGGATCTTTTCCTGACCGAGCCCAGCATCAACCCGCGGGATGACGAGCGGCTGGCGCAAGCCATGGGCAAGCTGCCGGTCTACCTGCCGCTGCTGCATGCCCCGCCGTTGGCGTCGATGAGCGAGAACTGGCCGGGCTTCCTGCCGCCGCTCGCGGTATTCGCCGAACGCGCCAGGGGCGTCGGCCATGCGGGCCTGACGCCGGATTCCGACGGGGTGGCGCGCACGCTGTACCTGCGCGAGGGATACGCCGGGCACCTGCAGCCCTATGTGGGGGCGCTCATGACGGGCCGCGTCCCGTCGCAGGCGCCCCCGGCGGCACCGTCCGGCACCTGGGTGCGCGAGGACCCGCTGCGCCTGCTGTTCGCCGGCCCGCGCGGCAGCTACCGCACGGTGTCGTATGTGAGCGCACTGCGTGGGGAAGTGCCCGGTGAGCTGCTGCAGGGCAAGCTGCTGCTCATCGGCGCCACGGCCCCAGGCCTCGGCGACCAGACGCTGGCACCCCATGCGGGCGTCCGGGGCGTGCTGTCCGGCGTCGAGGTGCACGCCAATGCGATCGACAACCTGCTTCATGCCCGCAACATCAGCGTGCTGCCGCCACTCGCCTATGCGGCATGGACGGTGGTGCCGATCTGGATCGCGCTGTGGCTGCTGATCCGCATGGCGCACCACGCCTTGCCGGTCGCCTTCAGCCTGGCCGCGACCTGCCTGCTGCTCAGCATCGCCGCCATGCTCGCGCGGCACTGGTGGCTGCCCCCGGCGGCCCCCATATCGGGGCTCGCCATCCTCTACCTGCTGTGGAGTTGGCGGCGGCTGGAGTCTCAGTTCGCCTTTCTGCGCGAGCGCGCCCAGGCGCTGGACATGCTTCCGGCCGGCGCCTTCGAGATGCTCCCGGCCCTCGCGCCTGCGGCGGCCGATTCCGCGCAGCAACCCAAGCAGGCCCTGGACCGGGCCATTGCCCGTGTCCAGCGCATGCAGAAGCTGATGGACGAAGCCATGCACACCGTGCCCGTCGCCATGCTGATCTGCGACGAAGACGGGCGCATCGGATCGAGCAACGCCGCGGCCTTTCGCCTGTTGCGCGCCGGTGCGCCGCCTTCGCGCGACGGCGAGGCAGCGGCACTCAGGGGTGTGTCGCTGCCCAGGTTGCTCGCGACCCTGGCGACCACGGTGCAAGCCGATGCAGCGATGGCGGCGGAACACCCCCACTGGACCGTGCGCCTGCGCGGCGAATACCAGACCACCGAGGCGCACGTGTTCCAGTTCGAGGCCGCGCCCTTCGGCGCCGCGGCGCGTGACGAGCGGGGCTGGGTCGTGGCACTGCCCGAACTCACCGCCGAGCGCAAAGCCCAGCGCCAGCGCGATGAATGGCGGCGTTTTCTGTCCCACGACCTGCGCAGCCCGCAGATCACCATCCTCAGCCTGTTGTCGATGCATGACGCCGAGACGGACGCAGCCCCGGCGCCGGCGCCGGCGGACCTGCTGCGGGCGATCCGCCGGGAAGCAGAACGCACGCTCACGCTGGCCGAAGATTTCATGGACTACACCGAGGCCGGGTCGAACGACTACCGCTTTGCGGAAACGCATGTCGGCACGGTGCTGCTCGACGCGCGGGATCAGGTGTGGCCCTACGCCCGGACCCATGGCGTGCGCGTGGAGACGGGGCTCGACGAAGCCGATGAAACAACGATCCGGGCCGACGGCGCGCTGCTGACGCGCGCCATCGTGAACCTGCTGAACAACGCCATCCGCCACAGCAGCCAGGGCAGCTGCGTGAGCCTGCGCATGGAGGCCATGCCCGATCTCCAGAGCCCCGGCGGAGGCGTTGTTCGCATCACCGTCAGCGACGAAGGCTCGGGCATGACGCCTTCGCAACTGCAGGCCCTGCTGACCACGCCGCGCGGCCAGCGCCCTGCCATGCACAAGGAAGATCAGGCTGCCGCCGCGCCTGCTCCGATGCCCGCCGCACGCGGCATGGGCCTTGGGTTTTCAGTGGTGCGCGCGGTCGTGCAGCAGCACGGCGGGCGCATCGAGGCGCAGAGCGCACCGGGCGTGGGCACCACGTTCTGGCTGAGCTTGCCGCTGCGCTGCGGCGCGCCCTGAGCGCACCGGAAGCTCAGAACCTGAAATCGACGGTCTTCGAGCCGCCGCCCACCGTCACCGTCTGGCTCTTGGCACTGCCGGCCATGGCAGCGTCGATGGTGTAGCGGCCCGCCGGCAGGTCGACCAGGCAGACCGGCCCGCTGGCGCGCAGGCCCAGCGAAGGCGCGCCGTCGGCGCCCTTGATGTCGACCTGGACATCCGTCAGGTAGGCACCGTCGGAGCGCGCGAAGAGCAGCGCCAGAGGATGCTCCTTCATGGCCGCGCGCATCGCGGTCGATTCGTCCGAGCCGATGCCGCCGCAGACATAGCGCACCGCGCCCTCGCCCTTCCATTGCGGCATGGCCGACTGGGCTTGCACGCCAACGGCAGCGGCCACGCAAGCCAGCGCCAGCAGGGCGTGCCGCACGTGCTTCTTCGGAACGATGGAAGCTGCTTGAACAGAAGACATGAGGCTTGCTCCTTGGAAAAATCGGTGCTGCCATGATGCGGCGCGAATTGCCATGGCGCGAGTCGGACCAGAGCGCTCTTCGGTGTGCGATCAGGCCGCCGCCAGTGCCGCGTCCAGCAGTTCCACCCAGTGCCGCACGGGCGTCTCCCGGCTGCCGCTTTGCAGGTGCGTGATGCAGCCGATGTTGGCCGAGGCGATGACACTCGGCTGCAGCTGCTCCAGGTGGCCGAGCTTGCGGTCGCGCAGCGGATAGGCCAGCTCGGGCTGCAGCACCGAGTAGGTGCCGGCCGAGCCGCAGCACAAGTGCGATTCGTTCATTGCCACGCGGATGTCGAAGCCCAGCGCGCGCAGATGCGTCTCGACGCCGCCGCGCAGCTTCTGGCCGTGCTGCAGCGTGCACGGCGGGTGGTAGGCCACCACGCCCTGCGGCGCGCGCACGCGGGCCTTCAGGGCAGGCACGAGGTCCGGCAGCAATTCGCTCAGGTCGCGCGTGAGCTCGCCGATGCGTGCCGCCTTCAGCGCGTAGGCCGCGTCGTGCTGCAGGATGTGGCCGTACTCGCGCACGGTGACACCACAGCCCGAAGCGTTCATCACGATGGCCTCCACCTCGTTGCGCTCCACGAAAGGCCACCACGCATCGATGTTGGCGCGCATCTGCGCCTTGCCTCCGTCCTGGTCGTTGAGGTGGAACTTCACCGCGCCGCAGCAGCCGGCCTCGGGTGCGATCACCGCCTGTATGCCGGCCGCGTCGAGCACGCGTGCGGTGGCACTGTTGATGTTCGGCATCATCGACGGCTGCACGCAGCCCGCGAGCATCAGCACCTTGCGCGCGTGCGTGGCGGTGGGCCAGGCGCCGGCATCCTGCCTGGCGGGCACCTTGGCTTTCAGCGCCTCGGGCAAGACGCCGCGCACCGACTGGCCGAGCTTCATCGCCGGGCCGAACAGCGGCGACGGCAGGCCCTCTTTCAGCAGCCAGCGCTGCGCCGACTCCATCGCGGGGCGCGGCACCTTCTCGTCGACGATCCTGCGGCCGATGTCGACGAGGTTGCCGTACTGCACGCCGCTCGGGCAGGTGCTCTCGCAGTTGCGGCAGGTCAGGCAGCGGTCGAGGTGCAGCTGCGTGCTGCGCGTCGGCGCCTTGCCTTCGAGCACCTGCTTGATGAGGTAGATGCGCCCGCGCGGGCCGTCGAGCTCGTCGCCGAGCAGCTGGTAGGTGGGGCAGGTGGCGGTGCAGAAGCCGCAGTGCACGCACTTGCGCAGGATGGCTTCGGCTTCGCGGCCTTCGTCGGTGCCGCGGAATTCGGGGGCGAGCTCGGTTTGCATGTCGGTTCTTGTTCTACGTGGAGGCGAGCAGGCGGCCGCGGTTGAAGAGGCCGTGCGGATCGAACTCGCGCATCAGCGCGCGCTGGATGCGTTCGACGGGCGCGCTCAACGCGTCGAAGCGCGGGACCTTGCCTTGGGTGTCCGACCGGGGCGGGCGGAACAGCGTGGCGTGACCGCCCGCGGCGCGCGCGATCTCGCGGACGCGCGCGGCCTGATCGGGCCGCGCCTTGTACCAGCGCTGGCCGCCGTGCCATTCGATCAAGGGCGCGGCGCCGTCGAGCGAGAGCACCGGCGCGGTCTGCGGCACCGACAGGCGCCAGAGCGCGTCCGTGCCTTCGTCGGTGGCGAACCACGGCAGTTGCTGGTCGCGCAGCGATTGCCATTCGGCGGCGGCACGCGCGTTGTTCTTGCGCTCGCCGCCGAGGTGTGTGCATGCGGCTTCCACGGCGGCCGCGGCGCCGCGCAGGCGCAGGTAAAGCGCACCCGCGCCTTCGTATTCAAACCAGCAGCTCGCATTCAGCGGCAGTGGCCGCCCGCCCCATTCGTTGAGCAGGCGCAGCGCATCGGCCTGGCCGCAGGCGAATGCTAGCGTGGCCTCGGCAGGCGCGACAGGCAGTACCTTGAGGCTCACTTCGGCGATCACGCCCAGCGTGCCGAGCGAACCGGCCAGCACGCGCGAAACGTCGTAGCCCGCGACGTTCTTCATCACCTGCCCGCCGAAGGTCAGCAGCTCGCCGCGGCCGTTGACCAGCGTGGCGCCGAGCACGTAGTCGCGCACCGCGCCGACGCTCGCGCGCGCGGGTCCGCTGAGGCCGGCCGCGACCATGCCGCAGACGGTGCCGTTTCCGCCGAAGCGTGGCGGCTCGAACGGCAGGCACTGGCCTTTTTCCGCAAGCACCGCTTCCAGTTCGGCGAGCGGCGTGCCGGCGCGCACAGTGACGACCAGCTCGCTTGGCTCGTAGCTCGTGATGCCGGTGAGCGCTCGCATGTCGAGCAGTTCACCCTGCGGTGTTTCGCCGTAGAAATCCTTGGTGCCGCCGCCGCGGATGCACAGCGGCGTATTGGCTGCAGCTGCGGCACGGATGCGCTCGACGATCTGGTGGAGTGCTGTGTCGGTACTCATCTGGCGCTCCATCGTGAGTGCTGTTGTTCGGGGTGCGTGCACAGGCCACCGGGTGCTCCCCTCCGCGGATGTCCCCCGTCGGCGTGATCGCGCCCCGAATGAACCCACGGGTTAGAAAAACAGGTCCCCATCTCAGAACCTCGGCAGATCCGGATGCTGCAACTTCCCCCCGCGCACGACCTGCTTGCCGTACTCGGCGCAGCGCTGAAGCGTGGGAATCACCTTGCCGGGATTCAGCATGCCCTCGGGATCGAAGGCGCGCTTCACGCCGAACATCTGCTCGTTCTCGGCCGCCGTGAACTGAACGCACATGCTGTTGAGCTTCTCCACGCCTACGCCGTGCTCGCCCGATACCGTGCCGCCCATCGCGACACTGGTCTCGAGGATGTCGGCGCCGAACAGTTCGCAACGGTGCAGCTCGTCGGGGTCGTTGGCATCGAACAGCACCAGTGGATGCAGGTTGCCGTCGCCCGCGTGGAACACGTTGCAGCAGCGCAGGTTGTATTTCTTCTCCATCTGCTGGATGGCCAGCAGGATGTCCGCGAGCCGCTTGCGCGGGATGGTCGAGTCGAGGCACATGTAGTCGGGGCTGATGCGGCCCGAGGCGGGGAACGCGTTCTTGCGTCCGCTCCAGAACTTCATGCGCTCTTCCTCGCTGTTGCTGCACGCGATGGCGGTGGCGCCGCAGCCGCGCAGCACGGCGGTCATGCGGCCGATTTCTTCCTCGACCTCTTCGGGTGTGCCGTCGGATTCGCACAGCAGGATGGCCGCCGCGTCGAGGTCGTAGCCCGCGCGCACGAAGTCTTCGACGGCGGCGGTCATGGGCTTGTCCATCATCTCCAGGCCCGCCGGGATGATGCCGGCCGCGATCACCGCGGCCACCGCGTCGCCGGCCTTTCGCACGTCGTCGAAGCTGGCCATGATGCAGCGCGCGAGCTGCGGTTTCGGTACGAGCTTGACGGTGACCTCGGTGGTCACGGCCAGCATGCCTTCGCTGCCGATGACCAACGCGAGCAGGTCGAGCCCCGGCGCGTCGAGCGCCTCGCCACCGAACTCGATGGGCTCGCCCTCGGCCGTGAAGCCGCGCACGCGCAGCACGTTGTGCAGCGTCAGGCCGTACTTCAGGCAGTGCACGCCGCCCGAGTTCTCGGCCACGTTGCCGCCGATGGTGCAGGCGATCTGGCTCGACGGGTCGGGTGCGTAGTACAGGTTGAAAGGCGCGGCCGCCTCGCTGATGGCGAGGTTGCGCACGCCGCACTGCACGACGGCCGTGCGGCCCACCGGATCGATCTTCAGGATGCGGTTGAACTTGGCCAGCGACATGGTCACGCCCATGGTGTGCGGCATGGCGCCGCCCGAGAGCCCGGTGCCCGCGCCGCGCGCCACCACGGGCACGCCGAGTTGGTGGCAGGCCTTGAGCACGGCGGCCACCTGCGCCTCGGTCTCGGGCAGGGCCACCACCAGCGGGCGGGCGCGGTAGGCGGTGAGGCCGTCGCACTCGTAGGGCGTGGTGTCTTCGGCCTGCCAGATCAGCGCGTGGGCGGGCAGATGCGCCTGCAGCGCGCGCACCACTTCGGACTGGCGCTGTGTTTTCTGCAGCGAATCGTGCTGCGTGGGGGTGAGCGGCGCATTCATGCGGCGACCTCTTTCTGCTTTCTTCTGCTCGCGGGATGTCTCAGGGTTTATTTCACGCACTCTACGGAATTGCGGCGGCCCTGGGTTGACGGATTTTTGCCGGGCGCTTGAAAGAACTTCGCGAACGTGGTGATTGGTTCTTCAGCGCAGGCTCTGTTCCAGCCAATCGGCGAAGGCCGCGCACTCCCAGCGCTCCAGCGTGCCCGGCTGCCAGCAGACGTAGTGCCGGTGCGGCGACGGCACGGCCTGCTCGGACAGCGCGACCAGCCGGCCCGATTCGAACCACGCGGCGCCCAGCTTCTGCCGCACCAGCGCAATGCCGAAGCCGCTGGCGGCGGCGTCGTACACGAGTCCCAGGTCGTTGAACTGCGCGCCGATGTTCGGCTCGGGCTGGTCGAGCCCGCAGCTCGCGAACCAGGTGCCCCAGGGTTCGAGCGGGCTGCGGATCAGCCGCGCGCTGGCGATCTCGGCCGCGGTGCGAAAACCCGTGAACGGCCCGAACTCGTTGAGGTAGCTGGGGCTGCACGCGGGCACCACCTGCTCCTCGAGCAGCAGCCGGTGCTCGCAGTCGGCATACCCGCCGGGGCCGTAGCGCACTTCGAGGTCGGCCTGCTCGGCCGTCACGTCGAGCAGCGGGATCGACACCTGCAGCACCAGCTCGATGTCGGGGTAGATGTTGCGGAACAGCTCCAGTCGGGGCATGAGGAACTGCCGGCTGAAGGTGGGCGTGACGGCAATGCGCAGGCGAGTGGCGCGCTGCGCGGCGTTGGCGCCGAGCGGCATGGCCTGCAGCGCGGCGAGCCCCGTGCGCACGTTGGCGAGGTAGGCCGCGCCGTCTGCCGTGAGGCTGAAGTCGCTGCGGCCGAAGAGCTTGAAGCCGACGTGCGATTCGAGCTGGCGGATGCGGTGGCTCACCGCGCTGGGCGTGACGCACAGCTCGTCGGCCGCGCGGCCCGCGTGCCGCAACCTTGCGACGGCCTCGAAGGTCAGCAGGCATTGGATCGGGGGGATGTGCTGCGCAGCCATGGCGTCTTAGCTTCTTTGCGGGACGATCGCGTTCTGGGCGCGCGCGCAGGACACCGGGTACCCCCCTCCGCGAATGTCCCCCGTCGGCGTGATCGCACCCCGAACAACGCGCTTCACGCCAATCAGTCCTCGAAGAAGTTCACAGGCAACCCTCGCGTCTCGACCTGCATCGAGATCACCGTCCCCGAGGCCGGCCGCTGCTCGATCTCGGCGGCGGGCCGACCCTTGCGGCCGCTGGTGACGAACAGCGTCTTCAGGTCGTCGCCGCCGAAGCAGGGCATGGTCGGGCACTGGACGGGCACCGGCACGGCCGCCACTTGCTGGCCCGAGGGCGAGAAACGCAGCAGCTGCGCGCCTTCGAACATCGCCACCCAGTAGTGGCCTTCGGCGTCGATGGTGGCGCCGTCGGGGCGCCCCCCGTAGTGCAGCAGCGAGTCTGGCGACCAGCCCTCGGGCTTGGCGTCGAACTGCTGGAACACGCGGGCGCGCGAGAGCGAGTTGCCCTCGGCGTCCCAGTCCCACGCGCGCACCACGTGTGCGGGGGTGTCGGCCCAATAGAGCGTGCGGGCGTCGGGCGAGAACGCGAGGCCGTTGGCGGTGGTGGCCTGGTTGGCCATCTGCGTGATGGTCGGCGAGATGCCGGTGTTGCTGCGTGCGTCGAGGCAATAGAGCGCGGCATTGGCACGGTCCTTGGCCTCGTTGATCGAGCCGGCCCAGAAGCGGCCCAGCGCATCGCACTTGCCGTCGTTGAAGCGCATGGTGCTCACGTCATGCTCCACGCGCGCCATCGCGACCAATTCGCCACCCCATTGGCGCGCGCGGTAGATGCCGTCGCGCAATGCGATCACGAGGCCGCCGCTGCGCGCCGGCGCCATGCAGCCGGGCTCGGTGGACAAGGGCCATCGCTCTACCTTCGCCTCCGGCGAGCCGATGTCGCCGCGCGTGCGCAGCACGGCACGCCCGGGAATGTCGAGCCAGTAGAGCGAGCGTTCTTCCGGGTGCCAGAACGGCGACTCGCCGAGCTCGCAGAGGCTGTCTTCGATGGAGGTCCACATGGTGTCGCGATTGTGCCCCCGGCCATCGCGGCGGCGGGCAAAAAAAAGCCCGCTGGCGCCGGAGCGCTCGCGGGCTGAACATCCAAAGGAGACCTCGCTTGAAAACTTTTTCTTCAATCGGTGGGCACCGCGGAACCGGCTTTGCCGGGCCGCTGGTGTTACCCCCCGCAAGGGGGTTGGCGTAGCGACACGAAGTGCGCGTAGCCTGGGGGTTTACCTGTTATATGCGGTCTCGCCGTGCGAGGAGATGTCGAGGCCTTCGCGCTCTTCTTCTTCCGACACACGCAGGCCGAGGGTCAGGTCGGCGATCTTGTAGGCGATGAAGGCCACCACGCCGGACCACACGACCGTGAGCGCCACGCTCTTGATCTGGATCCAGACCTGTGCGCCCATCGCGAAGGTGTCGGGCGTTGCGCCGCCGGTGCCGCCGAGGCCCTTGGCCGCGAACACGCCGGTCAGGATGGCACCCAGGATGCCGCCCACGCCGTGCACGCCGAACACGTCGAACGCGTCGTCCGCGCCGAGCATGCGCTTCAGGCCACCCACGCCCCACAGGCAGACCAGGCCGGCCAGCAGGCCGAGCACGATCGAACCCATCGGGCCGACGAAGCCGGCTGCCGGCGTGACGGCCACGAGGCCGGCCACGGCGCCGGACGCGGCACCCAGCATCGAGGCCTTGCCCTTGTGCAGGCTCTCACCCAGGATCCACGACAGCGCCGCGGCAGCGGTGGCGAGCACCGTGTTGATGAAGGCCAGGCCGGCGACGGCGTTGGCAGCACCGGCCGAGCCGGCGTTGAAGCCGAACCAGCCGACCCACAGCAGCGAAGCGCCGACCATGGTGAGCGTGAGCGAGTGAGGCGTGAACGCTTCCTTGCCGTAGCCGACGCGCTTGCCGACCATGTAGGCACCGACCAGGCCGGCCACACCGGCGTTGATGTGCACCACAGTGCCGCCGGCGAAGTCCAGCGCGCCGTCCTTGCCCAGCAGGCCGCCGCCCCACACGATGTGGGCGATCGGCACGTAGCTGAAGGTGAACCACAGCACCGAGAAGAGCAGCACGGCCGAGAACTTGGCACGCTCTGCGAAGGCGCCGACGATCAGCGCCACGGTGATGGCTGCGAAGGTGCCCTGGAAGGCGACGAACACGTATTCGGGAATCGTGGTCAGCGCGCCGAAGGTCTCCTGCGTGATGCCCTTCATGAAGATCTTGTCGAAGGTCCCCAGGAAGTTGCCGTCGCCCGAGAAGGCCAGGCTGTAGCCGTAGACGGCCCACAGGATGCTGATCAGCGAGAAGATCACGAAGACCTGCATCAGCACCGACAGCATGTTCTTCGAGCGGCCCAGGCCGCCATAGAACAGCGCGAGGCCGGGGATGGTCATCAGGATCACGAGAAGCGTCGAAGTCAGCATCCAGGCGGTGTCGCCGGAGTCGATCTTCGGAGCCGGTGCGGCTGCGGGCGCCGCGGGGGCGGCGGCGGCCGCGGCCAGGGCGGGGGGGGGGGGGGGGGGGGGGGGCGGGAGGGGGGGGGGGGGGGGGGGGGGGGGGGGGGGGGGGGGGGGGGGCCCCCCCCCCCGCCCCCCGGGGGGGGGGGGGGGGGGGGGGGGGGGGGGGGGGGGGGGGGGGGGGGGGGGGG
>NZ_JBGLYU010000057.1:0-40072 GCF_047304235.1 Variovorax sp. Varisp36 | reverse complement strand
CACCGGCGCCGCCTCCGGCTTCGGCCACGCCTTCGCCGAGCACGCGCTCGCGCGGGGCCACAACGTGGTCGCCACCGCCCGCGATGCCGGCCGCCTCGCCGACCTCGTGGCGCTGGCGCCCGAACGCGTGCTGGCCACGCCGCTCGACGTGGACGTGGCCGGCGCCGCCGAAGCCGCCGTCGAAGCTGCGGTGGCCCGCTTCGGCCGCATCGACGTGCTGGTCAACAACGCGGGCTACGGCGTGGTCGGCGCGCTCGAGGAAACCTCCGACGCCGATCTGCGCGCGCTGATGAACACCAACTTCTTCGGTGCCATGGCCGTCACGCGTGCCGCTCTGCCGGTGCTGCGTGCGCAGAAGTCGGGCGCCATCGTGAACATATCGAGCCTTGGCGGGCAGCTGTCGTTCGCGGGCTTCAGCGCGTATTCAGCCTCCAAGTTCGCGCTGGAAGGCGCCTCGGAAGCGCTGGCGCAGGAGGTCGCCCCCTTCGGCATCAAGGTGCTGATCGTCGAGCCGGGCCAGTTCCGCACGCAGCTCGCGGGCAGCGGCATGCGCCACATGCCGGTGATCGAGGCCTACCAGCCGGTGGTGGGCGCCACGCGCGAGTTCGCGCACAGCATGCACAACACGCAGGCCGGCGATCCGCGCAAGGCCGCGGCGGCCATCGCCAAGGCGCTGGAGGCCCAGCACACGCCGCTGCGGCTGCAACTGGGCGGCGATTCGGTCGACGCGGTGCGGGCCCATGCGCAGGCGATGCTCAAGGAAATGGAAGCCTGGGAAGCCGTGAGCCGCAGCACCGACTTCGACACAGCCGCCTGAAGGCTG
The DNA here is from genome assembly GCF_047304235.1 of Variovorax sp. Varisp36. Classification (NCBI taxonomy): domain Bacteria; kingdom Pseudomonadati; phylum Pseudomonadota; class Betaproteobacteria; order Burkholderiales; family Comamonadaceae; genus Variovorax; species Variovorax sp. Varisp36. The sequence continues at coordinate 39,249 of NZ_JBGLYU010000057.1, read as the reverse complement.
GCGTCAGGCCAGCGGCAGTTCGATGGTGGCCGCCAGCGGCACGGTGTCGATGCGCGCCGCGCTGGCCACGATCACCGCCTGCCTCGCCTGCGCCGCGAAGCCCGAGAGCGTGGCCCACAGGCATCGCGTCGAGGGCATGTCCAGGCCGGCCGTCGGCTCGTCGAGCAGGACGAGCGGCCGGCCCGATGCCAGCCCGGCAGCCATCCACACCTTGCGCTTGGAGCCGGTTGAGAGCATGAACATCTTCTTGTCCAGATGCGGGGCCAGCGAGAAGCCGTCGGCGATGGCCTGCCACTTCGCCTCGTCGAAGCCCGCGTCGCCCTCGACGAGCGAAGCCGTGCATTCGCGCGCGCTGAGCTGGTCGAAGCGGTCGGTCAGGGGATCGACGAAGAACACCTGGCGGCGGTACGCCTCCGGCACGGCGTCGAGGCTCGCGCCCGCCAGCGTCAGCCGGCCGGATGCGGGCAGCGTGCCCGCGATCACCTGCAGCAGCGCCGACTTGCCCGAGCCGGTGTCGCCATACAGCAGCGTCACGCCCGGGCCGACGGATGCGTTCCAGTTCGACACCAGCGCGGGCTGATCGGGATAGGCAAACCGCAGCGCATCGATCTGGAGGAGGGGAGAGGATGGTTTCATGGTCGCGCCCGACTTTATCAAGCGGCGCGTACGAAACCCGCCCGGCGCCCCCGGGCCATGGCTACCATTCGGCTCCATGAAAAAGCTGCTGCTGCTTACTCTGTCGTTCGCCGTCCCCGTGCTCGCCGCGCCCTCGGCCCAGGTGTTCGACGCCGTGAAAAAACCCGAATCACTCGATGCGCAATGGCGCGCGCGCCTGTGCGCCCTGCTGCCGCAGCCCTGCGACGTGCAGCAACTCGGCCTGTACCGCCCGCGCGGCGCCGCGCCCGGCGACTACGTGGTGCTGTCGGCCGAGCCGCTGGCCATGGCGCGCATCAAACGCAGCACCGATGCGGCGGGCTGGCAGCTCGACCGCCTCCACGATTTCTCGGGCTACGCGCAGTCCCTGAAGAAAGACAGCGGCGCCGAGCAGCCCGAGGCGCGCCTGTCGCTCGCGCCCGCGCTCTATCCGCTGGCCGAAGGCAAATGGGCCGTGGCAGTGCTGCAGACCGTGTCGGAGATGTACTCCGGCGGCGGCGCCTCGTTCGACACCGCGGACTTCGTGCCGCTGGAAGGCGGCAAGGCGGTGCATGAGGACATTCCGTTCTCGTGCTTCAAGATGATCCGCGCCTGCTTCAGCGAGAAGGAATACAAGACCTCGAAGCACTGCCACGACGAGAGCAACGGCAGTCTGCGCATCGCCTACGGCGAGGCCGCGAAGCCGGGCGCGCCCTACGAGTGGCAGTACACCTGGCTGCAGAGCAAGTGGCCGCAGAACGAGCCGCAGAGCGCCGCGACCACCACGCGCATCCGCTTCACCGCGAAGACCACCGAGCGCGCGGATTTCTGCGGCGGCCCGCAATGAGGCTGTTCAGCGACTGGGCACGGTCGTCGCGCCCACATGCATCGTGCGGCCCGCGCCCAGCCCCGCGGCCACGAGCGCCACGCCCAGCCCGATGAACAGCCACGACGAGGCGCGGAAGCTCCCCGTCCAGCCGTGCAGCAGCCCGGCCACCAGCGGCCCGAAGGCGGCCACCATGTAGCCCACGCCCTGCGCCATGCCCGAGAGATGCGCGGCCACGTGCGAATCGGGCGAGCGCAGCACGATCATCGTGAGCGCCAGCGCGAAGGTGCCGCCCTGCGCAATGCCCAGCAGCACGGCCCAGGCCCACACGCCGCCCACACCGCCGAGCGGAGCGAACAGCATCGCCAGCATCGCGCCCACCGTGAGGAGTGCCAGCGCGACCGCCAGGCCGCGCTGGTTGCGCAGCTTCACCGCCAGCGCGGGCACCACGAGGCAGGTCACCACCTGCGTCATGACCGACAGCGACACCACGTAGCCGGCCGTTTCGCTGCCGAGCCCGCGCTCGCGCAATATCGGCGCGAGCCAGCCCATCACGATGTAGGCGAGCGCGGACTGCAGGCCCATGAAGAAAGTGACCTGCCAGGCCAGCCTGTCGCGCCACAGGCCGCGCACCGTGAAGCCCGATTCGCTCGCCACCGGCTTCAGCGGCAGCGCCTGCGGCGCCCAGATCAGCGTGACCAGCGCGGCCGGCAGCGCCCACATCGCGAGCGCCATGGTCCAGCCGCCGCCCAGCGCGTGCTCGATGGGCACCGTCAGGCCTGCGGCGCTGGCCGCGCCGCCGCACACGGCCATGGTGTAGAGGCCCATCATCAGCGCGGCCTGCTTCGCGAAGTCGCGCTTCACGAGGCCCGACAGCAGCACGTTCGACACCGCGATGCCGCTGCCCGCGATAGCCGAGGCGAGGAACAGCAGCGGGATGCTGCCGGTGCCGCGCAGCACCGTGCCGGCCAGGATCAGCACCATGCACGCGAGCAGCGTGCGCTCGGTGCCGAAGCGGCGGCCCAGCCCAGGCGCGAGCGGCGCGAACACACCGAGGCAGACGATCGGCAGCGTGGTCAGCAGGCTCGCGGCCGTGGCCGAGAGCCCGGTGGCCTTGATGATCTCCGGCAGCACCACCGAGAGGCTGGCGAACACCGGGCGCAGGTTGAAGGCGATCAGCACCACGCTGGCGGCGAGCAGGATGCGGCGCGCGAGGGTGGGCGCGGGCGTGGGGCGCGGGGCGGGTTGGCTGTCGACTTCGGCGTCGATCAGCAGGTCGTCGGCCGTGGTGTGGCCTGGGGCGAGCGTGAGCGAGGTCATCGCGTGCCCAGCGCCAGCGCGTTGATCATCGGCGCCATGAAGGCGCGCACCGCCGCGGCGGCCACGTCGGGGTCGCGGCTGGCAATGCCTTCGACGATCGCGCGGTGTGCGGCGTCGTCGGGCTCGGGCAGGTCGGTGCCGCCCATCGAGCTCGCGATCGTTTCCTTGATGTAGCCCGTGATGAAGCGGCAGGTTTCGGCCAGCGCGAGGTTGCCCGATACGTCGACGATGGCGAGGTGAAAGGCGAGATCGCGCTCGATGAAGCTCGCACCGTTGTCGTTGGCGTCGGGCACGCCGCGCTTGTCGAGCAGGGTGTGGAGGCGGCGCAGGTCGCGCGAGGTGTGGCGCACCGCGGCGAGCCGGGCGGCTTCCACCTCGAGCGCGCGGCGCACTTCGAACTGGTCGCGCAGGCTGGCCAGGCGCAGCTTCTGCAGGCTGGACGAGGGGTCGAAGCCCGAACGAACATAGGTGCCGGAGCCTTGCCGCACTTCGAGCAGCCCGCGCGACACCAGCGTCTTGACCGCCTCGCGCACCGTGCCGCGGCTCACGCCCAGCAATTGCGCGAGCTGAGGCTCGATGGGGATGCGGGAGCCGACGGCCCAGCGGCCGGCAGAGATCTCGGCGCGGATGCTGTCGGCGGCGGTGTCCGCCAGGGAGGTTCGGGGGGCTTGGGCAAGCATCGGGAGGACCTGGGTCATTCAATGATTGGACGAATTTTGCCGCCAAACAAAGCCCGGACTGTACATGTGGTGGTTGGCCTGGACAGCATCTTTACCAAGCGCCGGCCCTCTCTTCGCGCCCCGAAGCGCGTCGCCCGAGGTCTTTACCGGCGCGCGCTTTTCGTCACCACGCCGGCGCCGCGCACTTCGAGCCGGCGCTGGTCGACCACCTTGCCGCCGGCGTCCACCAGCTCGATCACGTGGCGCCCCGGCCAGGGAAACCACTGCACGCTGTTGCCGCGCTCGAAGGGCTTGCCGTCGATGCGCCACTGCACGCCGCGACCTTCGGAGTCGAAGCGCACGCGCTGGCGCTGCGGCGGGATGTCGGGGTCGAGCGCGATGATGGTGCCGTCGGCCGGCGCGGTGATGCGCGCCGAGGCGGCGTCGGTCGCCATGCCGGCGTCGAGCGCGAACAGCGTCTGCTCGGTGCCCTGCAGGAACCACTCGCTGCGTGCCGCTTCGAGCGGGTTGCCGTCGGCGCCGTTGCCGAAGCTCACGCGCGCTTCGACGAGGCCGGGCGGCGGCGCGGGCGCGCGGCTGGGCTCGCGCGCGTGCAGGAAGCGCATCACCTCGGCCCACACCGGCGCGGCGCCGCTGGTGCCGCTCACGTCCCACATCGATTCGCCGCTGGCGTTGCCGACCCACACGCCCACCGTGTAGCGCTGCGACCAGCCCACGGCCCAGTTGTCGCGCATGTCCTTGCTGGTGCCGGTCTTCACGGCGGTCCAGAAGCGGGTGGAAAGGATGCTGTCGAGGCCGAAGGTGCGGGTGCGCGCGTTGGGGTCGGAGAGGATGTCGCCGACGATGAAGGCGGCGCGCGGGTCGAGCATCGGCGGCTTCGATCTTTCGGCCGGGACGGGTGGCCGCATGGTCAGCGTCGTCGTGCCGTAGCGCCCGCCGTTGGCCAGCATGCGGTAGGCGTTGGTGAGCGACAGCAGCGACACCTCGGCGCTGCCGAGCGCGAGGCTGTAGCCGTAGTAGTCGCCGCTCTCGCGCAGTGGCAGGCCGGCGGCGCGCAGCTCGCGCGCGAAGGCTTCGGGCGACACCATCACCAGCGTGCGCACGGCCGGCACGTTGAGCGAGGCGGCCAGCGCGGTGCGCGCCGACACCGGGCCCTTGAAACGGCGGTCGTAGTTCTGCGGAATGTAGAGGCCGCTGGCGGTGCTGATCTGCGCCGACGAGTCTTCGATCAGCGAGGCCGCGGTGATGCGACGCTCGGCAATCGCCTGGCCATAGAGCAGCGGCTTGAGCGTGGAGCCGGGCTGCCGCAGCGCGGTCACGCCATCGACCTCGGCCGCCTGGCTCAGCGGGCCGGAGGAGCCGACCCAGGCAAGCACCTCGCCGGTCGTGTTGTCAAGCACGACGAGCGCGCCGTCTTCCACGTGGCGCTCGCGCAGTTCGCGCAGGTGGCGCTGCAGCGTGTCCAGCGCAAAGCGCTGCAGCGGCGCGCGCAGCGTGGTGCGCACACCGGTTTCCTTGCTGTCTTTCCCCCTCCCCCTCTGGGGGAGGGCCGGGGTGGGGGCTGCCACCGCATTCGCATCCCGAATCTCGCGCAGCACGCGCCGAGCCGCATGCGGCGCAATCCCTTCGTTCGTCTCGAAGGCGCGCCGCTGCACCGCTGCGCTCGTGAACATGTCGAGTGCCTCGCAGTCGACCTTCTGCTGCGGCTCCATCGCGCGCAGCACCTCGCAGGCGCGCTGCGCCACCGCGGCAGGCTTTGCATTCGGCGCGCGCACCAGCGCCGAGGCCACGGCGGCCTCGCGCGCATCGAGCCCGCTCGGTGCCTTGCCGAACAGCGTGCGCGAGAGCGCATCGATGCCCACGATCTCGCCGCGGAACGGCACGGTGTTGAGGTAGGCCTCGAGGATCTGGTCCTTGCGCCAGTTGCGCTCCAGCTGCGCGGCCGCCACCGTCTGGCCGATCTTCTGCGTGAAGCTGCGTCCGCCAGAGGCGCGGCGCAGGTCGTCGTCGAGCAGGCCCGACAGCTGCATCGTGATGGTCGAGGCTCCGCGCGTGCGCGTGTTCCACACGTTGGCCCAGGCCGCGGCCGAGACCGCGCGCCAGTCGATGCCGCTGTGTTCGTAGAAGCGCTTGTCCTCGCTCAGCACCATGGCGGTGCGCAGCGCGGGCGACACGTCGGCCAGCGCGGTCCACCGGCCGCGCCGCACGGTGGGATCGGTGCGCACGCGCTGCAGCAACTCGCCGTTGCGGTCGAGCACCTCGGTGTCGGACGAGCGGAAGTCGCGCTTCACTTCTTCGAAGCTCACGAGGGCCCAGGCCGGATGGACGCAGGCCGCCGCCAGCAGGGCTGCGGCGAGGGCCTTGCGGACGGGAACGAAGAGGGGCGCGGATTGCATCGAAAAGGTCGGTGTCCGGAAGCGTGGGCGCCGACATTCTCTGCGATGCACCACGGGAACGGCGCCTACCCCGCGACGGGCGGCTTGCCGCCTTGCGGGCATGAAGACTTCGGCCCAAAGTTCTCGCCATGTTCCACATCCGGTAACCAACTTCACGCAAGCGCTTCAATGGAGAAACCCGATGCGTACCGGCGTGGCCTTCAATGCGGTACCGGCTCGCAGGAGGCGAAGCCCGGTTCCACAAACACTCCAAGGAGAACTCACATGACGAAGACATTGGCGATCCTGCTGGCTGCGTCGGCCATCCTGGCCGGCTGCGTGGTCGCGCCTTACGACCGCCCGCCGCCGCGCGGCCACTACTACGGCGACCGCGACCGCGACGGCGTGCCGAACCGCTACGACAGGGACCGCGACAACGACGGCGTGCCCAATCGCTACGACCGCGCCCCGAACAATCCGTACCGCTACTGACTGCCGCAGGCAAAGGCCGCGAAGGCATGGCGCTTCGCGGCCTTTTTCATGAGCACGCGCGGGCCGCTCAGCCCGGCCGGCGCGCCATCAGCGCCCAGATGCCGGCCGCGCCCAGCAGCGAGCCACCCGCGAAGTTGAAGCGCCGCTGCGCGCGCGGCGACGACAGCAGCCTGCGCGCCGAGCCCGCGAACACCGCATAGAGCGTGGCATTGGTCGCTGCCATCACGACGAAGGTGACGGCCAGCACCCACAACTGGTACGTGACATTGGCCGCGGGGCTGATGAACTGCGGCAGGAAGGCCACGAAGAACACGATGCCCTTCGGGTTCAGCGCCGTCACCAGGTAGGTGTTGGCGAACAGGCGCAGCCGCGAGGCGGGCGCGGCCGGCGCGGCGATTTCGGTGGACGAGATGCCCGCGCGCAGCAGCTTGATGCCGAGGTACAGCAGGTACAGCCCGCCCACCCACTTGACTACCGTGAACCAGAAGGCCGAGGTGGCCAGCAGCGCACCCAGCCCCAGCAGCGACACCACCAGAGCGGTCGAGTCGCCGAGCGCCACGGCCGCCACCAGCGGCACGTTGGCACGGCGCCCGTGCGACATCGAATAGCTGATGACAGTGAGGATGGTCGGCCCCGGAATGACCAGCATGACGGCGGAGGCCGCGACGAAAGCGAGCCAGAGTTCGATAGGCATGGGTTGTGTTCCTGTGTGGCTGTTGGTTGGATGGAGGCTGTCGCTTGTCTTCTATCATGCAGGGCTGTTGCCGAAGCGCAGGGCCGCGCGGGCCTTGGCGCGTTCGGCCTCGACGCCCCGGTCGCGCGGCTCGGCCGTGGTGACCAGCGATTCGATCAGCCGAGCCGCGGTGGCGGCCACTTCATCGACCGCGCGCCCGAAGGCTTCCTCATTGGCCTTGGACGGCACGCTGAAGCCGCTGAGCTTGCGCACGAATTGCAGCGCCGCGGCACGAATTTCCTGCTCGGTGGCGGGCGGCTCGAAGTTGTAGAGGGTCTTGATGCTGCGGCACATGGGTGCTCTCCATTCGACGACGCCATCCAGTCTAGCGAAGGAGGGCCATGGCGTGAGAGTCGTAGTAGATGCCATCGATGTGGCGCAGCACGGGCTCGGCAGCCAGCGCCGCCGCCGCCAGCCGCGCATCGTCGCCGTGCACCGACGCCAGCATCAGCCCCACCGGCAGTTCGCCCGGCGCATGGCATGGCAGGCTGAAGGCGCAGCCGTCAAGCAGGTTGATCGCGAAGGTGTTGCGCAGCAGCAGGCCGTTGGCCTTGAAGAAGGCCGCGTCTTCCGCCAGCGCATCGATGGGCGGCGCGACGATGGGCACGGTCGGACACACGAGGGCGTCGAAGCCTTCGATGGCGCGTTCGACGCGGCCAATCCAGTCGCGCCGGCGGTCTTGCATGGCGATGTAGTCGGCGGCGCGTACTTCAGTGCCGAGCGCGATGCGGGCGGCCACGCGCGAATCGAAGCCGCTGCGCTTTGCGGCGAAGCGCTCGCGATGCACCGCAGAGGCCTCGACCGGAGAGAAGCCGCCGGGCGCGTTGACGGTCGCGATCTCGGCGAGTTCGGCCAGCGTGATGTCCACGATCTGCGCACCCGCCGCCGAGAGCGCCTGCAGCGCGCGGTCGAAGGCGCGCGCCACCGCGGGCTCGATGTCGTCGAACATCAGCGTGCGCGGAACGGCCAGGCGCATGCCCTGCAGCGGACGGCGGCGCACCGCGAGCGGCGCGTCGGCAATGGCGGCATCGGCGATCAGGCAGTCTTCCACGCTGCGTGCCATGGCGCACACCGTGTCGAGCGAGCGCGCGAGCTCGAAGGCGCCCGTGCGCGGCACGCGCGACTGCGTGCTCTTGAAGCCGACCAGGCCGCACAGCGCGGCGGGGATGCGGATCGAGCCGCCCGTGTCCGAGCCCAGCCCAGCCACCGCGAGCCCGAGCGCGACCGACACTGCAGCGCCGGACGACGAACCGCCCGGAATGCGCGGCGTCTGCGCATCGGCCGGGTTGCGCGGCGTGCCGTAGTGCGGGTTGATGCCCACGCCGGAAAACGCGAACTCCGTCATGTTGGTCTTGCCGACGATGGCCGCACCCTGTGCGCGCAGCCGCGCCACGGCGGTCGCGTCGTGCGCCGCCGGCGCTTCGCCCGCGCAGACGGCGGAGCCCGCCATGGTGGTTTCGCCGGCCACGTCGTACAAGTCTTTCACCGACACCGGCAGCCCGGCGAGCGGGGCGGTCTCGACGCCGGCCTTGCGCGCCGCATCGGCATGGCGCGCGGCGGCGCGGGCTGCGTCGGCGTAAAGGCGCGTGAAGACATGCTGTGCAGCAGGCTGTTCAGCCGCTTCGAGCACCTCGTCGATCAGCGCCTCGTGCGACAGCTCGCCGCGCGCGATGCGCTCGCGCAGCGCCGTGATGGTGTTGCCGTTCTTCATCGTCATGCCACCACCGGCAATGCTTCCACCGCGTAGCGATGCACGATGCGGCGCTGCAGCTTCGGGTCGTGCAGCTCGATCTCCATCTGCGTCGCGGGCCGGATGCCTTCGCCCTTGGCGTTGGGCAGCGCGCCCAGTGTGCCGCAGGTCATGAAGAGGCCCTCGGGAACCGCATCGGCGCCGGGCATGCCGTCGCGCAGGCCCGCCAGCGGTCGGATGGATGCAAGCGTGCCGCGCTGGTAGTCGACCCAACGGCCGTCCTCCAGGATGCGCGAGCGCAGCTCCAGCGTGTCCTGGTGCGCCTGCACGTCGCGCCAGCGCCATGCGGTCTCGGCCACGGGCTTGGCGCACATCTGCTTCGACACCGCCACCGAGTAGCTCTCGACCTGCCGGTCGGTGTGGTCCGAGGCCACGCTCAGCCACCACTCGCCCTGCGAGAAGAAGAGCACCGGCTCGGCCTCGCCGGAGCTCTGGTCGCCCAGCGCTTCGATGGTGGGCGATTGCGTCAGCAGCTGGGCTGCCACGCGGTAGTACAGCGGCACGCTCGAAGGACGCGGCACGCCGAGCGCGGCCAGCTCCTCGATGTGGTGCTCGATGGCGGCGATGTCGCGCCCGGTCCAGCCCGCTACCACCAGCGCGCGCGGCGCGACGAGGTGCAAGGCGGTGGAGCGCGTGCCATCGTCGGCGATGCTCTCGCAGGCGAAGCGCAGGCGGGAATTCGTGTTGCTCGTCGTCATCGGTCAGCTCTCCAGCGGGCGCTTGGCGGTTTCGCGCGCCACCACCAGGGCGATCAGCGTCACGCCCAGCGCGGCCACGACGTAGAACGACACGGCCACCGTGCTGCCCCACGACTTGAACAGGCTCGCGATGATCAGCGGCGCGAAGCCGCCGCCCACGATGCCGGCCAGCGTGTAGGCCAGCGAGGCGCCCGCGTAGCGCACGCGGCCGGGGAACTGCTCGGTGACGAAGGCGGCCTGCGGGCCGTACATCATCGCGTGGATCAGCAGGCCCACCACCACCGCCGCGCAGATCGCGACCGGGTGCCCACTGTCCATCAGCACGAAGAACACGAAGGCCCAGACCATGCCCAGCAGCGCGCCGGCGATGTAGACCGGGCGGCGGCCGATGCGGTCGGAGAGGCTGCCGAACCACGGCACCGCGATCGCGTTGCAGGCGGCGCCGATCATCGTGGCGGTGAGCGCCAGCGGGCGTGACAGATGCAGCACCGTCGTCACGTAGGTCAGCGTGAACACCACCACCAGCGCATACAGCACGTCGGAGCCGATGCGCGAGCCGCCGGCCACCAGCAGGCGGCGCCAGTGCTGCGTGAGCACTTCCTTGATGGGCGTCTTGGCGGTGGCCTTCTTCTCTTCCATCTCGCGGAAGACGGGCGTCTCGTCCACGCCCCGGCGCAGCCACAGGCCGAACAGCACCAGCGCGACGCTGGAGATGAAGGGAATGCGCCAGCCCCAGCTCTGGAAGTCCTCAGGGCTCAGCCAGGCCGACACGATGGCGATGAAGCCGGTGCCGATCAGCGTGCCGCACGAGGGCCCCACCTGCGTGAACGAGGCATTGCGGCCGCGCTCGTCGGGCTTGCCGTGCTCCATCGACAGCAGCACCGCGCCGGCCCATTCGCCGCCGAGCGCCACGCCCTGCACGAAGCGCAGCGCCACCAGCGCGACGGGTGCCCAGATGCCCCAGTTCGCATAGGTGGGCAGCAGGCCCATCAGGCCGGTGGACACGCCCATGATGACCAGCGTGGCCACCAGCACGAAGCGCCGGCCCAACCGGTCGCCGAGGTGGCCGAACACCACGCCGCCCAGCGGGCGCGAGATGTAGCCGACCGCGTAGGTCGAGAACGCGAGGATGGTGCCGGTGAGCGGGTCGAACGAGGGGAAGAACACCGCGTTGAAGACCAGCGCCGCCATGATGTTGTAGACGGTGAAGTCGTACCACTCCAGCGTGGTGCCGATGGAGCTGGCCATGGCCAGCCGGCCCATCTTCGCGGAGGCCGGCGCGGCCTGCCCGGGTGCCACGGAAGCCGCGGCGGGAAGAACATGTTCGGTCATTGGATGCCTTTGTTCGGTGAGGGGATGTGTAGGGGACAGGTGCCTGCTGTTTCAGGCCAGCTCTGCTGCAGTCAGCTTCCAGCCGAGCGTGAGCAGCCAGCCGCTGGCCGGATCGGCGTCGAATGCGGCGGCAGCCGTGGCGCGCGCGGCGCGGGCCGCGCCTTCGCTGCTGGTCTCGATCACCAACAGCGACTGCAGCACGCGGCCTTCGGTGGATTCGCGCGGCAGCGGCGTGCTGAGCGCAGCATCGGGCACGAGCAGGTACGACTGCACGAAGCCTGCCTGCGCCTTGCGTAGCTGCGCGCCGGTGCTGGCGGCGGCTGCCACCTGGGCTTCGGCATCGGCGGCGGGCGCCAGGGGGAGCACGGCCACGTGGCTGCCGCTGCCGAAGCCGGTGACGGCACGCACGGCGCACACGCGGCGCATCGGCTGGCGCATGCGGTCGAGGTTGGAGACCGACCACGGCGTCTGCTTCTCGAATGCGGCGCGGTAGCCGGGCGAGCCGAACACCGCCAGCGACTCGGTGCGGTACAGCCCCAGGTACTTGCGGCCGCCTTCGAGCGAGAAGTAGCGCGCGCCCGAGAGAAAGCCGGGAATGCGCACGCGCTCTTCCACATGCTCCTGGTCGTACCAGCGGTTGAAGTCGGCCTCGTCGGCGGGCTCGACGTCGGAGGCGACGAACAGCAGGCCGTTCACTGCTGCTGTTGCTGCTGCCGTTGCGGAAGAAAGGGAGTCAGGGGGGGTCATGACGGCGAAAGAGGAGCGGGCCTTCGAAAAAATGAAGGCGCGATCTTCCGCCGCGTGGTCGGGCTGTCACAAACGAGTTTTTCTGGGCGACAGCCACAAGAATTACTGGCCCCTTTTCGGGGCCGAAATGCGCCATTTCGAGGGTTAATCCTCTGTGGCCGTGCTCCAGGTTGGTGCGACAGCCGAGGTGGTGAACTGGTCGGAGGCCCGGCAGGCCAGTTCGGCCACGAGCCGGATGGCGTCGGAGTCGGCGGCTTCCAGGTGGCTCACCACGATGCGCTGGGGTGAGATGAGCGCGTCGCACTCGATGATCTTCACGTCGCCGATGGCCACGTATTCATAGCACGGCGGCAGCGGCACCAGCGCGTTGCCGAAGCCCGCCTTCACCAGCCGCGCCAGCGCCGAGATCGAGCTCACGCAGTGCACCTTGCCCAGCGGAATGCCCGCCGCGCGGAACAGGTTCTTCAACGCCTCGTGCGGCTGCGAGCCGGGGCTCATCGTGAGCACGGGCTGGCGCAGGAGCTGCTCGACGGTCTGCACGGGCTCCGCACCGGGCGCGCCCACCCAGCCCATGGGCATCGGCAGGCAGGGCGTGCTCACGATGCCCGCGCCGGCGATGTGGTCGGTCTGCAGCGCGATGTCGAGCGCGCCCTCGCGCAGGCCGCGATGCAGCGCCAGAGTGGTCTCGGAGGTGAGCTGCACCTCGATGCCCGGATAGGTGGAGCGCAGGTTGGTGAGAAAGCCCAGCAGCCAGGTGTGGACCACGGTCTCGATGGCGCCGATGCGCACCAGCCCGAGGATGTCTTCCCGCGGCCGGCCGAGCGAGACGATCTCGCGCCGCAGCTCCAGCAGGCGCTCGCCGTAGTCCATCAGCCGCACGCCAACGGGCGTGAGCCGCAGTTCGCGCGCGTCGCGCTCGAACAGGCGCGCGCCGATGTCTTCTTCGAGCGAGGCGACGCGGTTGGACACCGCCGCTTGCGTGATGTGGAGCCGGTCGCTCGCCGCGCGGAAGCTGCCGAGCCGGGCGGCCCAGAGGAAGGCTTCGACAAATCTTGTGTTCATGAGGGCACCTGCGGGGCATTCTGCCCGCATCGCGCCCACAGGAGAACTTGCTTCCTACTTGTGCCTGCGTGCGCAAGGCTGCCGGCGCTTATTCGCCGGTGTCGTAGAAGAACTCTTCCCGCACGATCTTCCCGTCCCTGACGGTGTAGAGCGCCATCTCTTCCATCGTGAAGCGGTGGCCGTTGGACTTCATGGTCACGTCGAAGCGGAAGCCGACAATGAAGCGGTCGCCATGCGGCCACGGGCCTGCGACCTGCGCGGAATGCACCTCGTGGTTGGCGACCCACCAATCGCCCTTGGCCTTGATGGCCGCAAGGCCGGCCGCTTCGCGCGCCTGGCCGGGCGGCGCACCGGCCTCGACGCTCACGGCCTCGGGTGCGTAGAGCACCTTGGCATCCTCGTATTTACCTTCCTTGCACAGCGCCACGAGCTTGTTGGCGATCTCCAGGGTGTCCATGCGTTTCTCCTGCACTGATCGAGGCGCGAGTGTAGGCCGGTGTGCCTGCCGAAGCTACATGCGTGTGCGTGTCTTCAGCAGGGGCCGGCTCGCTTCAGGTGCTGCTCCACCCCCCACCCAGGGCCTTGTAGAGGTTGACCATGTTCACGGCTTCCTTGAGCTGCAGCTCGATCAGCTGCTGCTGCTCGGAATAGAGCTCGCGCTGCGCATCCTGGCTGGAGAAGTAGTCTTCCAGGCCGCTGCGAAAGCGCGTGCGCGAGATGCGGGCCACGTTTTCCAGCGCCTGCACGCGGGACTGCTGCGCCTGCAGCTGCGGGCGCAGGTGGTCGCTGGCGATCAGCGCATTGGCGGTTTCGCGGAAGGCCACTTGCGCGGCGGATTCGTACGAGGCCATCGCTGCCGCAAGCCGCTCTTCGCTGCCCGTGATGTTGGCCGAGCGGCGTCCCCAGTCGAACAGAGGCAGCGACACGCCGAGCACGCCGGCCCAGCTCCGGCTGCCGCTGCTCAGCAGCGTCGACAGCTCGCCGCTGACGCCGCCCGCAAGGGCCGTCAGCGAGATGGTCGGCAGCATGGCCGCCTTGGCCGCGCCGACGCCCGAGTTCGCAGCCTCGACGCGGGCATAGGCCGCGAGAAGGTCGGGCCGGCGCTGCAGCAGGCTGGACGGCAGGCCCGCCGCCACGGATTCCGTCGACTGTTCGGGCCAGGGGCGCGCGGCGCCGGTGTCCGGCGACACGGGCTGGCCCACCAGCACGTTGAGCCCCTGCAGGTCCTGGGCAACGCGCATGCGGTATTCCTCCTGCCGCACGCGGGCGTTCTGCAGCAGCGACTGCGCGCGGAAGACGTCCAGCTGCGCCGCACCGCCCGCGGTCTTGGCGCGGCCGATCATGTCGGCGTTGGAAGACAGCGAGGCCTCGTTGGCACTGGCCAGGGCGAGCTGGGCGCGGTCGGCGCGCAGCGTGAGATACGCATTGGTCACTTCGCCCACCAGGCTCATGCGGGCTGCGGCGTAGTCCTTGTCGCCGGCCTCGGCGAGGGAGCCGCTTTGCTGGGCGGTGCTCTGCTGGCGGCCGAAGAAGTCGAGCTCGTACGACGTGACGCCGGCCTGCACGTCGAAGCTGTTCGAGATCCGCCCGTCGGACGGCACGTTCCCCACCGGGCTGAGTGAACCCTGCGCAGTGGTCTGGGCGCGCTGTGCATGGCTCGACAGCCCGATCTGCGGGAACAGCGAGGCGCGGCTGCCCGCGTAGGCCGCGCGGGCTTCGCGCGCACGGGCCGCATAGACGCGCAGGTCGCGGTTCTGGTTCAGGGCAGTGGCGATCAGGCCGCGCAGTTCATCGTCCCGCACGAAGCTGCGCCAGTCCGCGGGCTCCGATGCCGGCACCGCTTGGCCGGCGGGCCAGCTGGAAGGCACCGCCAGGTCGGGCTGCTTGAGCGGCGGCGTGAGGTTGCAGCCGCTCACCACCAGCAGGAGGCCGGCCGCCAGGACGAGCAGCGACAGCCGCAGGAACAGGCGCACGAAGCCGGCGCCAGGCGCACGGAACCCCGCACTCGCGAGCAGCGCCGAAGCCGCCCCCCACGGGCGCACCTGCACCGCGACGTGGCTCGGCAGCACGTTGAAGACATGGCTCACCAGTTGCTCGCGCTGCGTCTCGGTGCCGGCGAAGCGCAGCTCCGCGCTGGTGCGCCTGCGACCGGCGACGAGCGCGGGCAGCCAGCCCACCGCATCGACGTAGACCTCCAGGGCCTGCCCCACGCGCAAGCGTTTCAGCAGGGCGCCGCCTTCGAGCAGCGCCCCGTCCACGGCGATATTGACGAAGCGCGAATCGCCTTCGCCCGTCGCCGTGCGGACCCGCGTCGCGGCGCGCCAGGGGAAGCGCTCTTCCTGGTCGGGCCGCGGCAGGTCGACGCAGGCGATGAGCGCGCCGAGGCACAGGATGAGCGCGATGCCGGTCCACACCAGATTGAGCTGGTCGCCCGGCGTGAGCGCAGCGCCGCTCATGACGGCCGATGCACCGCCGCCCTGCAGTGCGACGAGCAGCCCGCCGAACACGGCGACCAGCTTCCAGTGCACCACCGTCTTGGAGCGGTCCAGGCCCTTGGCGGTCACCTTGAAGGGGTGGCCGAAGGGCTTCAGCATCGCGGCGAGCAGCGTGCTGGTGACGGCCATCGCCGCCACGAGCTGGCTCACCTCGCTGAACACGGGCAGGCAGCGCCGCTGGCTGATCCAGTAGCTGTAGGCCCAGAACATCACGAGCGGCGGCAACCCGTAGGCTGCGAAGGCCTGCGGCGCCGCGTGGAAGACCGAGACGCCGGCATACCAGTACAACGCCGGCGCCACCATGATCATCGCCATGAATGGCTTGCCCAGCCAGTGCAGGAGCCCGTGCAGGAAATGCAGCCGCGCCGACAGGCTGTAGCCCTTGCCGCGCAAGGGTCCCTGGGGCAGCAGCGCAAGCTGCACCGTGCCGAGGCACCAGCGGCTGCGCTGGTTGATGTAGTCGACGATGCTCTCGGCCGACAGGCCGTGCGAAAGCCGTTCGCCCAGCCAGCGCGTGATGTGGCCATGGCGCAGCAGCAGGTAGGTGGTGTGGATGTCCTCGCAGACGCTGCCGACGGGGAAGCCGCCCGCGGCCGTGATCAGGTCGCGTCGCACGATGAACGAAGTGCCCACGCAGAAGGCCGAGTCCACGGCATCCTTCGCGGGCTGCAGCACGTCGAAGAACACGCGCTGCTCGTCGACCCAGCTGTTGGTGGCGCGCAGGTTGTGCTGGATGGGGTCGGCGTTGTAATAGAACTGCGGCGTCTGCACCAGGCCCACCTTGGGATCGTCGAACAGGCCCAGCATGCGGTAGGCGATCTGGCGCTGCGGCGCGAAGTCCGCGTCGAGCACCAGGATGAAAGGCGCGTTGGTCACCTCCGCCGACAGGCGCAGGCCGTTGTTGAGGTTGCCGGCCTTGGCGTGGCTGTTGTCGGGCCGCCGCGCGTAGTGCACGCCCCGGCGCTCGCAGTAGTCGCGCAGCCAGTCGCGGCGGGTGTCGTCCAACACCCAGACCTCCAGTTGCGGGTAGTCGATGGCCTGGGCGGCGATGATGGTTTTCTCGAGCACGTCCAGCTCCTCGTTGTACGTGCAGATGAACACGTCCAGTGCCGGCACCTGCTCGCCGCGTCCGCGCAGCGCGGCCTCGCCGCGATCGGCCAGCCCGTGGTTGTCGCGCCGCCGCAGCAGCATGTGGATGGACATCAGCGTGTAGACGATGGCCGTCAGCTCGAAGACCAGGAAGACCCAGGCGAACAGGGTCTCGAAGCCGAGGTCCGAGGGCGGCATGGTCGCCACCACGCGCCAGACGGCGTAGCGCATCAGCAGCAGGGCGGTGAGTGCCCCGAACAACGCGCGGTGGCCGATGCGCTCGACGCGGCCCCACGTCATCAGGAGAAGCGCGAGCCCCGCCACGAGGGCATTGAGCTGGAACTCCGGCGTGGCGATCAGGTGGGACATGATGGATTGGCTCCGGTTGCGGCGGTCTTGCCGGTGAATGGGTTGAAGCCGGTGGCGGCCAATGCGATCCACGCAGTGGCGCCCAGGTGCGGCCAGTGGTAGTAGAAGAAGTCGGCGCCCGCCGAGTCGGGCCCGATGGCCAGCCCGGTGGAGATGCGGGGAGCGGGGGTGGCGTAGTACAGGCCGTTGTCGGCGCGTTGCGACGCCAGCAGGCGCCACAGCGCTTCGGGCGCCGCGCCCTTGCGGGCCACCAGCGTGGCGGCGACCTGCGCGCTGCCTTCGGTCCAGATGCCGTCGGGGCTGCGCGAGAAGCCGTAGCCTTCGCCGAAACGATGGTTCTTCTCCACCCATTCGAGCCCCCGCATCCAGCCGCAGGAACGGTCGGTAGCCGCCAGCAGCGGCCAGAGCTGGGCATCGAGCCCGGAGCCTTCGGTGGCGATGGTGGCGCCGTCTTCCTTGGTGCCGATGTTGAAGCGCTGCTCGGACGGGTTCCACATGCGGGTCACGAAATCGAGCGCGGTGCGCGCCTGCTGGGTCTCGGCCTCGCCTTGCCCGCCGGCGCGCGCCGCCCACGCAGCGACCACCGCGATATCGATGTTGTGCTCGGTCGACTTCCAGGTCTGGGGGCGCTGCTTGTTGTCCCAGCCGTACCAGCCGCCGTTGTAGCCGTCGGGGGCGTTCCGGGCGCGCGTGCGCTGCTCGATCCAGCCGAGCAGCTTGCGCGCGCTCGCCAGATAGGCTGGCGACGGTTCGGCCTGGTTCAGGTTCAACAGCAGCAGTGCGGCCCATGCCACGTTGCCCGTCGCGGTGCTCACCTGGTAGGCGTCGGCGATCCATTGCTTTTTGCCCGCATCCCAGTAGCCCGGCAGCGCGGCCTTGTCCTCGGTCATCGGCCCGGCGCGATAGGCGTTGCGCACGCGCCCGTCGGCCACGTTCGGGTCGCGCTCGAGCGCGCGGACGATCGCGTCGCCGATGCGCCTGGCCGAGCCCGCGTCGCCGCATGCCAGCAGCGCGATGCCGGCCAGTGCGTTGTCGTAGGTGAAGGCTGCGCCCGCCAGCGCGGGTTCCAGCGGTGGCGTGCCCTGGCCGCCTGCGGCGAGCCTGTAGCTGGCAAGGAAGAGCGGGCCGGACGCAGCGCCCTTCTGGTCTTCGGCCACCGCCCGTCGCAACCCCTCACAGCTTTGCTGTGCGAGCCGCTGCTGCGTGGCACCGGGTTGCTCGGCGAGCGTCGGCGGCGAGGCCAGCGCCGCCAGGGCGGCCGCGCAATGCGCCAGGGCCAGGCCGCGGGGGGAAAAACGCATGCTTGTCTTTCGATGCAGGGCAGTTCATTGCCTGTACTCAGGACCTGAGGCTGGCCGAGACCACCTTGCCGGGCGCGCACAGGTTGCTCTCGCCAGCGGACTGCGCCTTCGGCGGCTCGTTGCTGTCGATGCGCGCCACGGCGTAGATGGAGCCCTGCTCGGCAAAGGGGAAGGGCACGCTGTAGGTGCTCTGCAGCGCGTCCGATGCCACCGGCAGCAATTGCTCCACGCGCGCCGGCACCGATGCGACGGCCTGGCCGACCTTCACGTCAAGCACCGAACCGATGCTCAGCCGCTTGGCCAGCCGGGCCGGAAACACCGCCACCACGCCCAGCCGGCTGCAATCGGTGACGCGCACCAGCGACTGTCCCGCCGTGACGTACGCGCCTTCGGGCGCCAGCACGGTGTGGACCTGTCCCGGCTGGGTGGCCTTGATCTCGTAGGAGGACAGTTTCTCCACCCGCTGGCGCTCCTCTTCCTCGAGCGCCGCCACCTGCTTGAGTTGCTGGAGGATGGCGGTGCCGTCCTGCCGGGCACGGTCGACACTGTTGCGCAGCACGCCGCGCCGGCTCTCCAGCGTCTGGAACAGGCTGTTGCCGCCTGTTCCCACGAAGGCGCCCTGTCCGGCGCTCGCCACCGTCTGGGCCTGCCCGGCGAAGGCCTGTGCCGCCACCGCGGCGTTGGCACGTGCCGTGTTCAGCTGGGCCTCCGACGCGTTCATCACCTGCTCGCTGATCGCCCCCTGTTCCAGCAGCGCCTGGTTGGTGCGGACCTTGTTCTCCTGCTCCTCCACCACGCTCTGCGCCACGTCGCGCTGGCGCTGGGCGATCTGCCAGGCCTCCCAGGCCTGGGCCAGCGAGGCCTCGCGATGGACATTGGCCTCATGGCCGACGAACTTCATTTCCTGGCTGTCGGCCTTGAACTGGTTGCCCAGCTGCGCAAGCTGGCTCTGCAGCGCGAGGTGCTGCGATCTCAGGGTGGTCAGTAATTCCTGGCTGACGGTCGGATTGCGTACCGTGGCCACGACGGTGCCGGCTTCGACCGCATCGCGCGTGTGGACCACCATCCGGGTGACCACGCCGTTGATCGGCGAGGTGATCAGCCCTACCGGCGCCTGCAACACGGCCCGGGTGGCCTGCGAGGACAGCAGCGGCTGGATCAGCGTCTCGACCATCAGCCACAGCACGAACGCGAGCAGCCCGTAGCCCGCGAGCTTGGGCACGAAAGCGCCCCGCTGCCGGTGGCGGCCGGACGAGCCGGAAGGTCGGCGTGCCGAGGCGCGGGCATTGCGCCTTAGGGCGCGGGAAGGACGGAACGAACCGGTTTTCGAGACATGCATACCAACCTCTCGTGGCGACGGCGCACGCCGGAACGTCGGCGTACATCCATGGGATTGAAGAGACTGCCCGCGGCCCTCACGTGGCATGCTGCAGTGCAATATAAAGGTAGGGCAAAACCCGGATTTGGGCTGCGTCGAGGCGAAACAAAGTGTGCAAACTGCACATTTCAACCACAGCGCGAGTCAGGCCAAAGTCCTACAAAGGCGTCGGATTGCGCGCCGTTGACGATCAAAAGGCGCACAGGCATGCCGGCCGAGGCGGGGCCGGGCTTCTCAAGGGAATGCGCGGGGTGGCGGCGCCTAAAGACGCCGATGGGCGGCCCTTGTTCTTCCGCCATGCGGGATGGCGGGAGGCGAACCGGCGGGGTATTCAGTAACGATGCTGACCGCGGCCGCACAACCTGGCCAGGTTGCGCCGCTCGCCGATCCCCCCGCGCTGCGCTCGCCCGCGGCCGGGGCGAAACAGCCGGATGCGCCGCGGGGTGCGGAGCCGGCCGGGTCGACGAGGTAAGGACGCTGGAGAAGAAGCGCGGTGGGCCGCTACTTCGCCGCTTCCACCTTCACCCGCGCATTCGGCGTCTCGCCGAACATCTCGGGCGCGTACATCGCCTCGACGCGGCTCGGGGGCAATGCGAAGTCGCCGACGTTGTTCAGGCGCACCGTGTATTCCATCTTCACGACGCCCTTGGGCAGGTACTCGTAGTAGCTGCGGAAGGCCTCGAAGCTGCGCTCCTCGAATGCGGGCCAGCCGGAGCCGCTCTTCTTCTCGCCTTGCGTGGCGATCTGCGAATCGCGACCCAGGCCGCTGCCGAGGATGGTGGCGCCGCCGGGGATCGGGTCGCTGATGACGACCCAGGTCATGTCGGTGCTGGCGTTGACCTCGATGCTCACGCGCAGCACGTCGCCGCGCGTGTACTTGCCGGCCACGGCCTGCTCGACCGGCGTGATGGTCTTCTTGAGCGCATAGCCGGCCGCGAACGGCGCCTTCAGCTGCACGGCCGCGATCGACTGCAGCGTGAGCCACGGCTTGCCGGTGCCCTGTTGCGTGACCAGCAGCGTGTCGCGCACGGGTGCACCCGACGGCGATGCAGCCCACGGCAGGAACATCGTGTTGTTCTTCAGGTTGCCCGGCGAGGCGGGCGCGCCGAAGAAGGTGGTCTGGTTGGGCGCACCAGCCGCGTCGCTGGTCTTCACGCGTTCGACCTTGCTCCAGTCGACCTGCGCCTTCACCGCGCCGAGCGTGGCGGCGGTGACGCCGGTCACCGGGGTGCTCTCGAACACCTTGCTGAACTTCTCTAGCGCCAGCCCACCCCACAGGTTGGCGGTGGTGGTGTGCCAGGCGCCGTTCTGCTGGCGGCCGATGAAGCCGTTGGCAAGCTTGCCGATGTCGTCCTTCCAGGCCGGGTCGTCCATCACGCTGAGCAGCAGGCGGGCGGTGTTGACGTCGCCGTTGGTCATCAGCCACCACCAGTAGTCGTCCTGCTCGGTGCTGAAGATCAGCTTGGTGCCCTGGTACGACAGGCGCGCCTTGAGCACGTTGTTGGCCTCGTCCAGGCGCTGCTGGCGCTGCGGCACGTCGTTCACGCGCTTGAGGATGTTGAGCCAGTCGATCACCGCGCCGGTGGGCCACTGGTTCGGCGCGATGGTGATGCTGCCGAGCATGCTGCCCTTGGCCTTGCCGTAGCGCGAGAGCGCTTCGAGCGCGGCGAGCTTGCGCACGTCGAGGTCCTTGCGCGGGCTCCAGAACTCGCGCGTGATGCGGCCTTCGACGAAGGCGATCAGGCCCGACTCCATCGGCGCGCGCACGTCGTCGGCGAGCGCGAAGGCGGGGTTGAGCTGCGCGGCCTCGTTCGTCGCCGCGAGCAGGTACGAGGTGAGGATGTCGCTGCCGCGGTTCGCTTCGCCGTCGCGCGGCGGGAAGTAGTTGGCCAGGCCGTCGCTGTCGAGGTACGTCGGCAGCTGGGCCAGCACGCCCTGCCACATCTTCGCGTCGCGCAGGCCGACCGACTTGCTGGTCTTCTGCTCGAGGCAAATGAAGGGATAGTTTGCGAACCAGTCGCGCACGCCCGGCAGGCCTTCGGCCAGTTTGGGCTGCAATGACATCTTCAGGCCGCCGCGGCCGGGCAGGGCGTCGGCGGGCGGCGCCACGTCGAGCGTGAAGGGGCCATCGAGCTGCACCAGCGTGGCCTGCTGCACCGTGAGCGGCACCGACGGGATGATGCGCTGGCGCACCTTGAGCGCGTCGCGCGCGCCGCCGATGGTGTCCTTGGCCTCGATCTCCCACAGGATGGCTTCGGCGCGCGTCTGCGCGAGCTGCGCGGGCGCGGTCACGGTCCAGGCCACCTCGCGTGCTTCGCCGGCCGGGATGTCCACGGTCTGCGTCTCCAGCGTGAGCAGGGTGGCGCGCGGCGTGGCCTCGACCTTCATCGGCTTCTGCGTGGTGTTGCGCAAGGTGATCTGCGCGCGGAACTGGTCGTCCTCGCGCACCAGCGGCGGCAGGCCGCTGATGATCTGCAAATCCTGCGTGGCCTGGATGCTGGCCTGGCCGGTGCCGAACAGGCTGGCGCCCGAATCGGCCACCGCCACGATCTTGAAGGTGGTGAGCGCGTCGTTCAGCGGCACCGTCACCACGGCCTGGCCGTTGGCATCGAGCACCACCTTCGGGTTCCACACCAGCAGGGTGTCGAGCAGTTCGCGCGTCTGGCCCTTGCCGCCGCCGCCGCCCGCGGGCACGGCCTTGCGCCCGTAGTGGCGCCGGCCGACGATTTCCATCTGCGCGGTGGAGGTGCTCACGCCCCAGCTGCGTCGCTGCAGCATGGCGTTGAGCAGGTTCCAGCTGTCGTTGGGCATCAGCTCCAGCAGGGCCTGGTCGACCGCGGCCAGCGCCACTTCGGCGCCGGCGGCCGGCTTGCCGTCGGGCAGCTTGGCGCTGATGGTGACCTGCGCCTTGCTGCGGATCGGGTAGCTGGGCTTGTCGCTCGTGACGGTCACGTCGAGCTGGTGGGCGCGCGTGCCGACGCGGATCTCGGCCATGCCGAGGCGGTAGGCGGGCTTGCTCAGGTCGACCATGGCGGTCGGCGCCACGTATTCCTTGCCTTCGTACCAGAAGGCCGTCCACCACTCGCGCGGCGACTTGAAGCCCCATGTGAAGAAGCTGTACCACGGCACCTCGCGCAGCCGGCCGCGCAGCGCGAGCACGCTCACGTAGGCGTTCGGGCCCCACTCGGGCTTGACCTGCAGGGTGACGGTCGGGTCCTTGCCGTCGAGCTGCACCACGTGCGTCTCGATGATGCCTTCGCGTTCCACCGCGACCAGCGCGGTCGCGAAGCGGAACGGGCTGCGCACCTGGAACTTGGCGACTTCGCCGGGCTGGTAGCTCTTCTTCTCGGGCAGCACGTCGATGCGGTCGTTGTCCTCGCCGCCGAACCAGAGCTCGCCCTGCTTCGTCACGTAGACGGAGCTCACCGCCTTGGCGTCGCGGCCTTCGCCGTCGGTGGCGCTGGCGATGAGTTCGACTTCGCCGGCTTCCTTCAGCTCCGACTCGCACAGCAGCAGGCCGCGCGCGTCGCTCTTGCCGCTGCAGACGGTGCCGATGTCCTTGGTCTCGGTCTTGTTGTCGTAGGTGTAGAAGCCGCCCACCATGCGCTTGCGGCTGGTGGTGGTGATGCGCGCCACGGCGCGCACGTTGAGCGTGACGTTGGCCTGGGGCTTGCCCGAGAGGTCGAGCGCCAGCGCCTGGAACTTCAGCTTCTGGCTGGTCGAAACCCAGCCTTCGGTCTTGATGCCGGCGATGACGGAGGCGGGCCACAGCGTCTGCGTGCTGCGGATGGTCTGCACCTCGCCGTTCGGGTCGGCGTACGTGGCTTCGAGCAGCAGCTCGCGCGCGGCCTTCACTTTCGGCACCTTGTCGATGGTGACCTTGCCGGCGCCGTCCTTGTTCAGCGTGAGGGGCAGCTTGTCGGCGATCACGCGCGTGTCGTTCACGCTGTTGAGGTCTTCCTCGCCCGAGCCGGCCTCGGCCGCGGCGCTGACTGCGGTGGCGGCCTCGCTGCCGTCCCCCTGCGCTGCGCGCGGCGGGTTGAAGCTGAAGGCGTCGTAGTCGGAGAAGCTCAGGCTCTTGCCGCGCACCATGGCCGACACGCGCACCGGCAGGTTGGCGGCGCCGCCGCCGGCCACGTAGTTGATCTGCACGTCGGTGGGCACGCTGGTGGCGGCCACCAGCGGCTTCTTGTCGGTGGGCGCGATGCGGCCTTCGAGCACGGGCAGGCGGAACTCCTCGACGCGGAACATGCCGGTGGAGAAGCTGCGGCCGTAGCCTTCGTCGCCATCGCTTTCGCCCTCGCCGTTGGCGTCCTTGCCGCCGCCGGTGCGCAGCATCACCTCGTACACGCCGAGCTTGGCGGCCGGCGGAATGGGGAATGTGTTCTCCGCGCTCAGGCCGCCGGTGGCGGTCTTGCGCCATTTCAGCGGCTGCGTGAAGCGCTGGCCACTGCCCACGTGGGTGATGACCAGCGTGTCGGGCCGGTTCTCGGGCAGGCCGAAGCCCTTGCTGGTCTGCGTGCGGATAAGGCTCTTCATCGACACCGTCTCGCCGGCGCGCAGCAGCGTGCGGTCGAAGATGGTGTGGGCGACGCGGTCGGCCTCGGCCTGCATGCTGGTCGGCACGTTGAAGCGCCAGGGCTCGATGCCGCGCTGCCAGTCGCTCCAGGTGAAGGCGAGATCTTCCACGCCCTTGTCGTCCTTGGCGCGGGCGCTGACGAACCAGGCCGCCGTGTCGTATTCGTTCGGACCGTTGCACGACGGCGCCTGCGGCGAGATGCCATTGAGCATGACGACGCCGTTGGCATCGGTGGTGCCGGTGGCCACGGCCTTGCCGTCGCAGCCCGACACACGCACATCGGCGCCGGCCACGACCTTGCCCTTGTCCAGCGTGGTGACCCAGGCCATCGAGTTC
The DNA here is from genome assembly GCF_047304235.1 of Variovorax sp. Varisp36. Lineage (NCBI taxonomy): Bacteria > Pseudomonadati > Pseudomonadota > Betaproteobacteria > Burkholderiales > Comamonadaceae > Variovorax > Variovorax sp. Varisp36. The sequence continues at coordinate 15,054 of NZ_JBGLYU010000057.1, read as the reverse complement.
TCGCGGCCCAGCTTGAAGTGCACCGCCAGGTTGGTGGCCAGCGCGGTGGTGCGCACGTACATCGTGCGCCCGGCGTTGTAGCGCTCGTCGAGCAGTGCCTCACCCAGCTTCTGCGAGGCGATTTCGAGCACGTGGAAGCCCGGCGTCAGCGGGATGCCGATGACCTCGAAGGGGCGCGGATCGCCGCTGTCCGACTTGGGCATGTCCAGCGCCTTCACGCCCGACTGGCCCGCCAGCAGCGACAGCATGCGGGTCTGCAGCGAGGTGCGGTCGTCCTTGTCGATGACCGGGGGCAGCGGGCCCTTCACGTCCTTGCGGGCCTGTTCGCGCGAGATGGTGAAGCTGTCGTAGCGGCGCACCTTGCGGAACCACGCGATGATTTCCGCGTCGGTCTTCGGGTTCATGTCGCTCACCTTGCCGGGCGTGAGGGCATTCACCATCAGCTTCGGCTCCACGCGGCGCACGGTGACCGGCATCATGGCCGGGGTGTCGGGCTCGGCCAGGCGCTCGACCACGCCGAAGGGCGAGGCGGCGAACTTGGCCAGCGGCGGCATCGCGCCGGTCGCCACCTTCAGCGGAAAGCTGCCGGGCGAGGCCAGCGGGCGGCCCGAGGCGTCCTCGAACTTCGAGGGCAGCTCGATGCTGAACTGCGCGCTCTCGGCCAGCGGGGGGCCGAAGTACACGCCGTTGACCACGTCATCGTCGCTCTGCGTGCTGCCTTCGATCTGGGCCTTGACGGTCTCACCCTTGCCCTTGAGCTCGATCTGCGAAGCCAGTTTGCGCGTGACCGGCGCGTTGAAGGTCAGCTGCATCGGGCGCAGCGGCAGGCAGCCGGCCTGCGCGTTCTCGCGCTCGCAGGTGAACGACACGGCGAAGGGCTCGCGCACCTGGAAGTCGAAGCGGCGTTCCACGTTGTTGGGCACGCCCGAGGGCGTGGCCACGCCCTTGCCATAGACGATCTGCACCTTCGCACCGGGCGTCAGCGTGCGGTTGCATTGCATCGTGACGAAGCGCAGCGGGTCTTTCTCTGCCGCCTTGTCGCGGCCGAAGGCCTTGAGCAGGCCGGCGCGCTGATCGCCATCGAGCAGCTTGACCGGAATGCGCTCGCCCACGCCGTCGGCCGCGCACCAGACGTTCTGGCGCACGCTGTCGAGCGTGGCCGCGCCGTTGAGCTCCAGCATGAACATCTGCTGCTCGTCGATGCGGCTGTAGCTGCCCGGCATGTAGTTGCGCACGAACGGGCCGCCGGTGTTGAACTGGTAGCGCTCGGGTCCGGTGAGTTCGCCGGACGCGGGCTTGAAGGTGGGAATGCGGGTGACCGTGCAGCGCACGCCGGGTGGCAGGTCGTTCTCGAAGTCGTAGACCCAGGCCTTGGCGTCGGTCCAGCGGCCGGTACCCTTGGCGGCCTGCGCGTCGGTGCAACTCACCGCAAGCGGGGCAGGGGCCTTGGGGTCGCCGAAGTTGACGGCCGCCTGGTCGAACTTGGCGACGACCTGGCGCACGCGGGCGACTTCGCCCTGGGGCGTGAGGCTGGTGATCTGGAGGGCAAAGCCCGGGGCGGCCGCGAGGACACCGCCAGCCAGGAGCAATGTTGGAAAGAAACGATTCACTTTTTTGTATCTCCACCTGAAGGCAGCGCGCAGCGTAGCCGATTTGCACGACGGTTCGGGAGTGCCAACAGTCATAAGCCGTTGGCTTGATCGCCGGGCGCGGCGGGCTTTACGCCGGTCTTCTTACAATCGGGGCCGTCGTGCGTGCGCCGCGCGGACCGCCACCAAGACCTCGCCGCCGACCGATGAAACGCTACTGGGAAATAGACGCCTTGCGCGGGCTGATGCTCGTGCTGATGACCGTCACCCATCTGCCCACCCGCTTGACCGATCCGCTGGGTCAGCCTTTCGGCTTCGTCTCGGCCGCCGAGGGCTTCGTGCTGCTGTCGGCCTTCGTGGCCGGGCTGGTGTACAGCCGCATCGGCTACCTGCGCGGCGTCGACTCGATGCGCCAGGCCTTCTGGCGGCGCGTGGTGAAGGTCTACCTGTGCCAGGCGGCGATCCTGCTGTTCCTGTTCACGGTGATCGCGGCGGTGGGGTTGCACATCGACCAGCCGGCGGTGAAGAACCTGGTGTCGTATTACCTGGCGGAGCCGCGCGACGGCTTCCTGTTCGGGCTGCTGCTGATCTACGAGCCGGCGCTGCTCGACATCCTGCCGATGTACATCTTCTTCATGCTCATGAGCCCCTGGGTGCTGGCCTTTGCCATGCGCCACGGCTGGACGGGGGTGATGGTGGCGAGCGCGACCGTGTGGGCGGCGGCGCAGTTCGGGGTCAGCGAATGGATCTATGCATTGGCTGTGCGCTACCTGGACGTGCCGGTGCCGTTCCATGAGATGGGCGCGTTCAACACCTATGCGTGGCAGTTCCTGTGGTTCGCGGGTCTGTGCATCGGCGCCACGCGCAGCGGGCCGGAAGCCCGGCCCCTGCGTTTTCCGTGGTGGCTGCTGATGCTTGCGGCGGGCATTGCGCTCTACGGGGTCTACTGGCGCCACACCGGCATCAACGGCCAGGCGCCGTTCGGCGGCGACGTCGAGCTGAACCTGCTGTTCGACAAATGGCAACTCGGCCCGCTGCGGCTGGTGAACCTCGTGGCGCTGTGCATCCTGGCAGTGCGCTTCGGGCCGTGGCTGATGCGCCGCATTCCGCGGCTGCGCTGGCTGGAGGCGATGGGTTCCGCCTCGCTGCCGGTGTTCTGCGCGCACCTCGTGGCGGTGCTGCTGGTGCTGGCCTTCTACGGCGACAACCAGATGGCGCGGCCGTGGTGGGGCGACGGCCTGCTGCTGCTGGCGGTGTTCTCGGGGATGTACTTCGTGGCCCGCTTCACGCGCGGGGCTGATGTGCCGCCGCCGGCGGACGACATGCCGTCGGAGACCGCGCCCGCCTGAGGTCTTTTCCAGGAACACCGTGGAACCGGCTTTGCCGGGCCACTGGTGTTGCCCCCGGTAGGGGGAAGGCGCGCGCGACACGAAGTGCGCGAAGCCTGGGGGGGAGTCAAGGATTCGGCAGGTGCGGCGCAATGATCGAATGCCACAGCCGGTAGCCTTCGTCCGTCATGTGCAGCCTGTCGCCCCGGAACAGCTCCGCGCGCGGCCGCCCGTCGGCGCCCAGCATCGGCGTGTAGACGTCGATGAACTCGCTGTTGGGCAGCAGGTTCAGGTAGGCCGAGATCACGTGGTTGGTCTCGCGGATCTGCGGCATCAGCTGCTCGCGCGACGGGCTGGGCTTGACCGAGATGAAGCTGATGCGCGTGTCGGGCAGCTCTGCGCGCACCGCGTTGGCGAAGCGCGCGAAGCTGTCGAGCACCTGCAGCGGGGTGCGGCCCTCGGCCAGGTCGTTGTCGCCCGCATAGACCATCACCTGGCGCGGCTTGTAGCGCACCACGAGGTCGCGCGCGAACAAGCTGCAGTCGGCCAGCGTCGAGCCGCCAAAGCCGCGGTTGACCACGCCGCCGGGCACGCGCGAGAAATCTTGCGCGAGGCGGGTCCACATACGCACCGTGGAGCTGCCGACGAACACCACGCCGCCGGGCGCCGGAAAACGCTCCTGGTCGGCGCGCGCGAAGGCCGCGAGTTCGTTGTGCCAGCGCTCCTTGGCGGCGAGGTAATCGCGCGCGGACGCGGCCTCGGCGGCGGCGGTCTCCGATTCCTGGGGAAAGAAGGCGGACTGGGCATGCGAGGCGAGTGCCGCAGTCAGCAGCGCGACCGCGGCCAGCGCGGTTTTCATCGAAGGCATCGGAAGGACGGCAAACAGGTCAGATGGTTTTTTCAATGAGGGCGCCATGGAAGAGCACCGGGCCGGTCGGGCCGCCCTCGCTGGGCACGCCGCCCTTCGGTTCGAGACTGATCGCCAGGGCCGGCACGCGCACGTCGGATTCTGACGCAGCCAGCCGCAGCGCGGGCGCCTTGTCGAGCACGCCCAGCGAACGAGGCGCGCCGCCCGGGGGCAGGGCCCAGAGCTGCAGCGACTTGTCGTTGCCCTCGTCGAAGCCGCCCACGCGCTGCAGCACCAGCTGCTTCTTCTTCGGATCGAAGGTGACGAGCATCGAGGGCGCGGCCTTGTCGTCGTTCAGCACGGCCACGTACTGCACCGCCGGGGCGTTCTGCAGCTGGTCGCGCAGGTTCAGCCCGACCACCACGGCCAGCACCGTGGCCAATACGCCGGCGGCCGTGGCGCCGCGCCACAGCGCGAGGCTGCGCAGCCAGCCGCCTTGCGACTGCGGCTTGCCGGCGGCGGCATTGCGCTGGCGTTCGATGGCGAGCGCGGACTGCTCGGCGTCGATCGTGTTGCGGATGCGGGTCCACACGGCCGGGTCGGGCACGACCGGGGGCTGCGTTTCGGTCATGCCCGCGAGCCGGCTCTGCCACACCAGCGCGGCGGCGCGCACCGGCGCCTGTTCGCGGGCCAGGGTCTCGAAGCGGCGGCGGGCGCCGCCGCGCAGCGTGCCGAGCGCGTGGTTCGCGGCCAGCAGTTCGAGCAGCTCGGGGTGTGCGAGGAGATTCATGGGAGGGCCGCCTTCTTCTTCGCCATCGCTCTCACGCAAAGCGCCCCATGCAGATGCGCAGCCTTTCCAGCCCGCGCCGGATCCATGTCTTGACCGTGCCCAGCGGCAGCCTGAGCTGCTCGGCCAGTTCGCCGTGGCTCATTTCGCGCAGGTAGGCCAGGCTGACCACCTCGCGCTGGCGGCCCTCGAGCTGGCTCAGGCACTGGTGCAGCGCCCAGGCCTGCTCGCTGGCATCGGCGGTGTCGGCGGGGTTGGGCGCATCCGATTCGAACTGGTCGGCCATGAGTTCGTCGAATTCCTGGGTCAACCGGGTGCGGTCGGCGGCGCGGCGACGCAGCAGGTCGAGCGCCCGGCTGCGCACGATCAACCCGAGCCACGCGAGCGGAGGGCTGAGCGAGGCGCGATAGTCGCCGGCGACTCGCCAGACAGTCAGGAAGGCTTCCTGGAGCACGTCCTCGGCCCATTCGCGCTGCCGCACCACGCGCATCGCGAGGCCCATCAGCTTGGGTGAGGTGCGGTCGTACAGCTGGCGCAGGGCGGCTTCGTCGCGACGGCCGATCCGGTCGATCAGTGCCATCAGTTCGGCGTCGGGGCTGGGTGCTGGCATTCGGGGATTGTCGGGCATCGATGCACATGCCCGGTATACGGGGCGCCCGGGCGGCCGGATTCAGGGGCACGAACTCGTTTCGACGCCTCCAGGAAACATTCGGCAACGTATACTGCCCCGCAAAATCAAGAGGGATGCGCGCAGGCGCGGGCGGGAAGAAATGAAGCAAATTGCGATCGTGATCGCGCTCTGCGTGGGCGCGTGGTATTTCTTTATCGGCGGCCGCAAGCTTGATGAATCGATGGTGCGCGACTTCTACCAGAAGGAAGCCCACGCCATCTACTCGCGCGACGCCGAGATGCTGTGCAAGCAGCTCAGCCGCAAGGCCCGGATCGAGAGCAAGACCACCATGATGGGGAAAACGGTGGAGCGCTCCCACAACCGCGACGAGGCCTGCCAGGCGAACCGCGAGGCCTTCGAGACCTTCAGCAGGGTCGGCGAGCGCATGGGCGGCATCCTCACCATCGAGTACGACTACCACATCGACACCATCGAGGTGGCCACCGACCGCAAGAGCGCGACCGTCACGGGCACCAATGTGCTGAAGATGGGCGAGTCGCTGCTGCAATACAAGACCAGCTTCACCCAGCGCCTGGAACGCGAGCTCGGCCAGATGCGCCTCGTTCATGCCGACGAGGTCACGGTGATGCGCATCGGCGGTGCCGGCGCCATGAGCCAGAGCGAGTTCTTCCGCAAGTAAGCGGATACAGGCACAAGAAGAAAAACAGGAGGAATTGCCATGATCGCCGTCAAGGATTCGCTGCCGCCGCCACCGCCGTTCTGGCGCCGGCTGAACAGCTTCTTCGCGTTCCCGTTCCAGATGCGGCCGCTGGCCTATGGCCTGCTGCTGTCTTTCTGCAGCCTGCTCTTCGACGCGATCTTCTTCCTGCCGGATGCGCTGGCGCTCTTCGTCATCGAGGTCGGCATCATGCTGGCGGCCAGCCGATACGGCTTCAAGATCATCGCGCTGGGCGCGCGCGGCATTCGCGATTCGGCCGACTTCGGCCGCGAATCGAGCGACGACTGGACCTACCTGCCGTGGAAGCTGTGCGCGATCACGCTGGTGCAGGCCTTCCTGATCGGCTGGCTTGCCTGGTATGCGCCGATCCTGGGCACGGTGGGGCTGTTCGTCATGTCCTTCACCTTCCCGGCGGCGGTGATCGTGCTGGTGCAGTCGGCCAGCTTCTTCCAGGCGATGAACCCCGGCCACGTGATGGACGCAATGCGCACCATCGGCTGGCCGTATGCGCTGCTGTGCTTCTTCCTGTTCCTGCTGAGCACGGGCGCGCAGGTGGCGCTGTCGCTGCTGCTGCCGATGTTCGACGGGCGCATCGCGCTGCCGGTCGTCAACTTCGCGTTCATCTACTTCGGCTGGGTCATGGCGTGCCTGCTGGGCTACGTGATGTTCCAGCACCACGACGCCTTCGGTTTCGACGCGGTGCCGGGCAGCGAACTGGGCGACGGCTCCCCGGTCGACCGCCGCACGCCCGAGCAGATCGCGGCGCAGCGCATCGACGCCGAGGTGGCCCACCTGGTCACCGAGGGCGATCTCGCGGCCGCGCTGGGCACGGCCTACGAGGCCCAGCGCACGGCCGCGTCCGACGACCTTGCGGCGCAGCGCCGCTACCACCGCGTGCTGGCGCTGATGCCCGAGAAGAAGGACACCATGCTCGACCAGGCGCGGCGTTTCATTCCTCTGCTGATGCGGCGCGACCTCGCCTCGGAGGCGCTCAAGGTCTTCAAGGCCTGCAAGGAGAAGGACAAGGCCTTCGCGCTCGACGACGCGGCGATGGTGGTCGCGATGGCACGCGCCGAATGGCGCAGCGGCGACGCGCACGCCACGCTGGCGCTGCTGTCGGGCTTCGACAAGCGTTTTCGCGGCCACGAGGCGATTCCGCAGGCCTACGAGCTGGCGGCGCGTGCGCTGGTGCAGGGGCTGGGGCGCTCGGACATGGCGCAGCCCATCCTGGCGACGATGGAGTCGCGCTACCCCGACAGCGAGCAGACGCAGGAAGTGCGCTGGCTGCTGCGGCCGGCGGCGGCCGCCTAGTTCTTCAGGCTCCTCAGGCGCTCTGCAGTGCGCGCGTCACCATGTCGTTCGGCGCGAGGCGCAGCAGGTGCGGCAGCAGGCCGATCGCCTTGTCGCGCTCGCCCGCATGCAGCAACCCGTTTGCACAGGCCGACAGCGTGTCGGCCAGTTCCGGATGGTCGGGCGCCGTCTTCAGCAGGATGCGGCAGAGCTTGTCGGTGTCTTCGAACTGGCGGATGCGGGCAAAGCGGCGCGCGAGCCGGGCCATGTCCTCGGGCTTCAGCCGTGCGCCGGGCTTGGCCTGGTCGAGATAGGTCTTGTAGCTGGCGTGCTGCAGTGCCATCGTGCCCTCGTCGGTGGCGGGCAGGCGGAAGATGCGGCGGGCGGCCTGGTGGAAGTCGTCGCTCGCGGGCTGCAGCCGCGCGGTGTTGAACCAGGCGCGCAGCGTGTCGCTGTCGCCGGGGCGCAGCGCGGCGGCGGCGCGCCATTCGCCACACGCCTTGTCGAACTTCATCGCGGCGCCGAACTTCTGGGCCGCGGCCACATGCTCGCCGAAGCGGTCGGGCTCGGGTGCGGCGGCCGTCTCCGGCGCCTGCACCCGTCGCAGCAGCAGCGCGCCGGTCATCAATGCTGCACCGGTCAGCAGGCCGCCCAGGTGGGCCATGTAGGCGATGCCCTGGCCGCCCAGCCAATGCTGCATCAGCTCGTTGACGATCCATGCCGGCAGCAGCAGCAAGGCCGGCGCGGTGACGTAGTTGAAATAGAAGAACAGCTGGTAGAAGAAGCGGATGCGCTTGAGCCGGTACATCACCGCGTACATGCCCATCAACGCCGAGATGGCGCCCGAGGCGCCCAGCCCATAGCCGTCCTTGCCGGCATAAGCCCAGCCGGCCAGCGCCGAGGCGCCGACGGCGCCCAGCAGATAGAAGCTCAGGTAGGTGCCGCGTCCGAGCGCCAGCTCGACCGAGAAGCCGAACAGGAACAGGAACAGCATGTTGCCCAGCAGGTGGCCGGTGCTGCCATGCAGGAAGGCGGCGGTGATCCAGGTCCAGGGCTTGAACTCGGCGTCCTTGGTGTAGTCCTGCGACCAGCGCGCGGTGAAGGGCGCGGGCAGCATGGCCTCGTACTGCTGGCGGTCCCGCTTCCATTCGCCGTACTGCGGGTTGGTGGGCGTGATGATCCCGTCGGCTTGCAGCTTCGCCAGGAACTTCCTGTCGTTCTGCAGGCTTTCAAGAAGCTGCGGATAGGTTTCCTCGTGCGGCAGCATCCGGCGAGCCAGCTTGCCGCGCTTGGGGTCCGTCTTTTCGAGCCATTCCACGAAAGGCGGCAGCTCGAGTTCGGGCAGCACGCTGTTCACGTAGTAGTGGGCGGCGCGCTCGCGTGCGTTCTCCTCGCTGCGCTGCGGCCCCCACCACACGATCATGTTCACGAGGATCAGCAGCACCGTCATCCACGGTGGATTGCGCCAGCTCGGTTTGTTCTCGAGCGGTATGGCGTAGAACACGGTGCGTTTCCCAATTGTTGGGTTGGCCGCTTACGGGCGGCTGCCGCCGGGCCGCCCCAAGGCGGGCCGCGCCTCCCCCTTGGGGGGTGGAGTTACACGAGTGCAGCGAGTGAAAAGCCGGGGGGCCGACATTTCTAGCCGAGGCGGGCGCGGTGGCGGACTACCTGCGCCTTCACCTGCGCGGGCGCGGTGCCACCCAGGATGTTGCGCGCGTTCAGCGAGCCGCGCAGGCTCAGCACGTCGTACACGTCCTTTTCGATGCTCGGGTTGAACTGCTGCAGCACGGACAGCGGCAGTTCGGCCAGGTCGACCTTGTGCGAGGTGGCGGCCTTCACGGCATGGGCCACGGTTTCGTGCGCGTCGCGGAAGGGCAGGCCCTTCTTCACGAGGTAGTCGGCCAGGTCGGTGGCGGTGGCGTAGCCGCGCAGCGCGGCGGCTTCCATCGCCTCGGGCTTCACGGTGATGCCGCCAATCATCTCGGCGAAGATGCGCAGTGTGTCCTTGAGCGTGTCGACGGTGTCGAACAGCGGCTCCTTGTCTTCCTGGTTGTCCTTGTTGTAGGCCAGCGGTTGGCCCTTCATCAGCGTGATGAGCGCCATCAGGTGGCCGACCACGCGGCCGGTCTTGCCGCGCGCCAGCTCGGGCACGTCGGGGTTCTTCTTCTGCGGCATGATCGACGAGCCCGTGGTGAAGCGGTCGGCGATGTTGATGAAGCCGAAGTTCTGGCTCATCCACAGGATCAGCTCTTCACTCATGCGGCTCACGTGCACCATGCACAGGCTGGCCGCAGCGGTGAATTCGATGGCGAAGTCGCGGTCGCTCACGGCGTCCAGGCTGTTCTGGCAGACGCCGTCCATGCCCAGCGTCTTGGCGACCAGCTCGCGGTCCAGCGGGTAGCTGGTGCCGGCCAATGCGGCGGCGCCCAGCGGCAGGCGGTTGACGCGCCGGCGCACCTCGGCCATGCGTTCGGCGTCGCGGCTGAACATTTCCACGTACGCCAGCATGTGGTGGCCGAAGCTCACCGGCTGCGCCACCTGCAGGTGGGTGAAACCCGGCAGGATCACGTCGACGTTTTTCTCGGCGATGTCCACCAGCGCCTTCTGCAGCTCGACCAGCAGGTCGCCGATGAGGTCGATCTCGCCGCGCAGCCACAGGCGCACGTCGGTGGCGACCTGGTCGTTGCGGCTGCGGCCGGTGTGCAGGCGCTTGCCGGCGTCGCCGACCAGCTGGGTCAGGCGGGCCTCGATGTTCAGGTGCACGTCTTCGAGGTCGAGCTTCCACTCGAAGGCGCCGGATTCGATCTCGGCGCGAATCTGCGCCATCCCGCGTTCGATCGCGGCGTGGTCCTGCACGCCGATGATGCCCTGCGCAGCCAGCATGCCGGCGTGGGCGAGCGAGCCCTGGATGTCGGCCTGCCACAGGCGCTTGTCGAAGAAGACGCTGGAGGTGTAGCGCTTCACCAGGTCGCTCATCGGTTCGGAGAACAGGGCCGACCAGGCTTCGGATTTCTTGTCGAGTTGGTTTTGGGTCATGGGAGCCGTCCAGGAGGCAATAATGGGTTGGTCACCCGATGTAACTGATGTCTGCGATGCGCAACCCGGCGATTTTATCGGCCAGCTCCACAACCACGCCCCCGCCATCGCCCGAAAGGGCGCGCGCGCCCTTGCGCGGCAGTCCGTCCATCTTCGACGCCTGCCAGATCGGGGTGGTGCTGCGCACCGTGGTGTTCGTCGAGGTGGTGGTGGCGATTGCGACCCTGTTCGTGGCGTCCACGCCCGGCGAATGGCTGGTGCAGGCGGCCACGGTCACGGGCGGGGCCCTGCCTGCCACGCTGCTGTGGCTGGTGAGCGCCTGCGGGCTCAAGAAGCCGCTGCAGCGCCTGCCGAAGCAATGGCAGTACACGGCCGGCGCCGTGCTTGGCGCGGTGTCGGCGCTGTATGGCTGCGGCCTGTTGCGCCTCACGGGCGTGCTCTCCACCGCGCCCTGGCTGGCCAGCGCCCTGGCCGGCACCCTGTTCTCGGCGCTGGTGATGGCCGCGATGGTGCTGCGCGCGCGCGGCCAGACGCCCGCGGCGATGACGGCCCGGATCGAAGAGCTGCAGTCGCGCATCCGCCCGCATTTCCTGTTCAACACGCTCAACAGCGCCATCGCGCTGGTGCGCGAGGAGCCGGCCAAGGCCGAGACCATGCTCGAAGACCTGGCCGAGCTGTTCCGCCAGGCGCTGGCCGACCCGGGCGAATCGGGCACGCTGGCCGACGAGATCGCGCTGGCCGAGCGCTACCTCGCCATCGAGCAGGTGCGCTTCGGCGACCGCCTGCGCATCCGCTGGGACCTGGATGCCGCCGCCAGCAACGCGCGCCTGCCGCCGCTGCTGCTGCAGCCGTTGGTCGAGAACGCCATCAAGCACGGCGTGGAGCCCAGCCCCGAGGGCGCCAAGGTGCGCATCCGTACCGAGCGGCGCGGCGGCATGGTGGTGATCGAGGTGGTCAACAGCCTGCCGCCGCTGCGCTGGGCCGACGAGCCGCTGCCGCGCGGCCACGGCATTGCGCTGGCCAACGTGCGCGACCGTTTGCGGCTGCTGCACGACATGCAGATGCAGTTCAGCGCCGGCATGGACCAGAAAAATTACCGGGTTCGCATCGCCATTCCCGCCGAATCATGACGGATCAGGCTCGCCCCCTGCCGGGGGCAATACCTGCGGCCCGGCAAAGCCGGTTCCGCGGTCTTCACCGAAAGAGAAGAAGAGAGACTGCATGACCCTCAGGACACTGATCGTCGACGACGAAGCCCTGGCGCGTTCGCGCATGCGCACGCTGCTGCGCGACTGCACCTCGCCTGCCGCCGACGTGGTGGCCGAGGCCTCGCAGGGCGCCGAAGCGCAGCGGCATCTTGCTGCGCTGGCGCTCGACCTGGTGCTGCTCGACGTGCACATGCCCGGCGTCGACGGCATCGAGGTGGCGCGCGCACTGCGCAGCCGGCCCGACGCGCCGGCCGTGGTGTTCGTGACCGCGCATGCGAGCCATGCGGTGACGGCCTTCGATCTCGATGCGGTCGACTACCTGACCAAGCCCGTGCGCGCCGAGCGCCTGCAGCAGGCGCTGCAGAAGGCCGAGCGCTTCCTGAAGGAGCGCCGTGCACTGCAGGCCGAGGCCCAGGTACCCGAGACGGTGCTGATCCAGGACCGTGGCCGCGCCGAACGCGTGCCGCTGTCGGAGGTGCTCTACCTCAAGTCCGAATACAAGTACCTCACCGTGCGCACCGCCACGCGCAGTCACATCCTCGACGGTTCGCTCAACGAGTTCGAGGAGCGCTATCCGAACCGCTTCCTGCGCGTGCACCGCAATGCGCTGGTGGCGCGCTGGGCCATCCGCGCTTTGGAAAAGTACGACGATGGCGAGGATGCCGAAGGCTGGGCGCTGCGGCTCGACGCCATTCCCGAACCCGTGGCCGTGTCGCGCCGCCAACTTGCCGCGGTGCGCGAAGTGCTGAAGGAAACGCGATGAACGACGAGCAGAAGACCCCGGCCTCCGAAGAAAAGCCCGCACCCGCCGAAGCCTCCGCGGAGCCTCCGGCTGCCGCGCCTGCATCCGGGGCCGCGTCCGAACCCCCGCCCGAACCTTCGCCGGAGGAACTGCTCGCGCAGCCCGCGCCGACCGGGCGCGAACGCCTGGTGCTGGACATGCCGATCGACGTGCGCAGCGCCTCCCTGGTGCTGCTCGCGGTGCTGGCCACGGTCTTCACGCTGCAGTGGGCGAAGGCGGTCTTCATTCCGCTGATGCTGAGCCTGCTGCTGGCCTATGCGCTGTCGCCGCTGGTCGAGCGCCTGTATCGCTGGAAGCTGCCGCGCTGGATCGGCGCGGCGCTGATCCTCGCGGGCGTGTTCGGCGGAGTGGGCTGGACTGGCTACTCGCTCTCGGGCAATGCCTCGCAGCTGCTCGATGCACTGCCGGTCGCCGCGCAGAAGCTCGGGCAGGCGATGCGCAGGGACAGGAACGCCAGCGCGACGCCGCTCGAAAGCGTGCAGCAGGCCGCCGCCCAGCTCGAACGCGCCGCCGAGGAAAACTCGGCCCGCGTGGCGGCGCGCAAGGGCGTGGCGCGCGTCATCGTCGAACGGCCCAACTTCAATGTGCGCGACTACCTGCTGAGCGGCACCGTCGGGCTGCTCGGCGCCATGGGGCAGCTCACGCTGGTGGCCTTTCTCACCTACTTCGCGCTGTGCTCGGGCGACACCTTCCGGCGCAAGCTGATCAAGATCACGGGGCCGAGCCTGCAGAAGAAGAAAGTCACCGTGCATGTGCTCGATGACATCACGCGCAACATCGAGCGCTATCTGCTGGTGCAGATCTTCACGAGTGCGCTGGTCGGCCTCGCCACCGGCCTCTCGTTCTGGGCCATCGGCCTCGAGAACGCTGCCGTCTGGGGCATCCTCGCGGCGGTCACCAACCTCATTCCCTACATCGGCTCGGTGATCGTGCTTTCGGCGGCCGGACTCGTGGCCTTCCTGCAGTTCAACACGCTGCAGATGGGCCTGCTGGTGGCCGGCATCTCGCTGGTCATCCACACGCTGGTCGGCAACCTGCTCATGCCCTGGCTTACCAGCCGCACCAGCCGCATGAACCCGGTGGCGGTGTTCGTCGGGGTGATCTTCTGGGGCTGGCTCTGGGGTATCTGGGGGCTGCTGCTGGGGATTCCGATCACGATGGTGATCAAGTCGATCTGCGACCGGGTCGAGGACCTGCAGCCGGTCGGAGAGCTGCTGGGGGAGTAGGGCTGCGCACAGCAGCGCAAGCCAGCCGCTCCCGGGCGCCGTCGTGTCGCTCAGCGCAGGGCGCGCTGCATCAACACGGTGTCCACCCACTGCCCGAACTTGAAGCCGACGTCGCGCAGCACGCCGACCCGATCGAAGCCCAGCTTTTCGTGCAGCCGCTGCGAGCCCATGTTCGCGCTGTTGCCGACGACCGCCACCATCTGCGTGAAGCCGCTGTCAGTGCAGCGGCGGATCACTTCGTGCAGCAGCGCCTTGCCGATGCCGCGGCCGTGCACGCCGTGCGCGACGTAGATCGAGTCTTCCACCGTATGGCGGTAGGCGGAGCGGGCGCGGTAGGCCGTGGCATAGGCATAGCCGGCCACTTCGCCGCCGATCGTCGCCACGAGGTAGGGCAGGCCGCGAGCGGTTACGTCGGCACGTCGCGCCTGCATCAGCTCGACGGTGGGCACATCCTCCTCGAAGGAGCAGAGGTCGTGCAGCACGTAGTGGCTGTAGATGGCCTGCACGGCGGCCATGTGGTGCGGTTCGGCGTCGAGGATTTCAACGGTGGTGGAAGCGATGGGTTGTGATGGCATGCCCCGATCTTGACGACCCACATTCGATAAGTGAAGCTTCGCCGAGATATGCAAGGCATGAGAAATACTTTGGATAAATCGCTGAACCTCGACCAGCTCAGGTCCTTCGGGCTGGTGATCGAAACGGGCAGCTTTTCGGCGGCCGCCGAGCGGCTCGGGCTCTCGCAGCCGGCCGTGAGCCTGCAGGTCCGCCAACTGGAACGTCGCCTGGCGGTGCGGCTTGTCGAGCGTGTCGGCAAGCGCGCGAAGGCCACGCCCGCGGGCATGGAGTTGCTGCGCCACATGCCGCACATCGACGCCGCGGTGGAGAACGCGATCGATGCGCTGGCCGACCATGCGAGCGGCATTGCGGGCCGGGTGCGGCTGGGCACGGGCGCCACGGCCTGCCTGCATTTCCTGCCGGCCGTGCTGCGCGGCCTGCGCGAACGGTTTCCGGAACTCGGCGTGGTGGTGAGCACCGGCAACACGGAAGACCAGGCGCGCAAGGTGGAAGAGAACAGCCTCGACCTCGCGCTGGTCACGCTGCCGGTGGCGAGGCGTTCGCTGGCGGTGATGCCGGTGCTCGACGACGAGTTCGTCGCGATCGGTCGGGCGGACTTCGCGCCGCTCAAGGCGAGGGTGGCGCCGGGTGACCTTGGCGCGTTGCCGCTGGTGCTGTTCGAGCCTGCCGCCAACACGCGCAAGCTGGTCGACCGCTGGTTCGCCGCGCAGGGCCTGCATCCGCAGCCCGTGATGGAGCTGGGCAGCGTCGAGGCGATGAAGGAAATGGTGGCCGCGGGGCTGGGCCACGCCATCGTGCCCGGCATGTCGATGGCGGGCCGCGGCGCCCATCCCGAGCTGAAGACCAGCCGGTTGAATCCCCGCATGCACCGCACGCTGGCCGTGGTGATGCGGCGGGACAAGCCCGTCAGCAAGGCCTTGCGCGCGTGGTCTTCCGTGTTGCCGGTGCTCACCACCACGCCGAGTTCCGGAAACCGATCGCGCAGGCCGCGCAGCACGGCCGGCAGGAAATGCAGG